>JAZRET010000202.1:0-3805 GCA_045660945.1 Congzhengia sp. | reverse complement strand
CATTAAACGGAATCGCAATGATTTTTTCATCGTTTCTTCCGTTGTCAATCATAGAAATCACGCCGATAGGATACGCGCGAACCAAAGTCATCGGTTCAATCTGTTCAGAGCACAAAAGGAGCACATCTAAAGGGTCATTATCGTCGCCGTATGTACGCGGAATAAAGCCGTAGTTTGCGGGATAATGCGTAGACGTATATAAAATTCTGTCTAACAGAAGATAGCCCGTTTCTTTGTCGAGTTCATATTTTTTCTTGCTGCCCTTTGTAATCTCAATCACACAGATAAAGTCTTCTGCATTGATACGTTTCGGCGAAATATCGTGCCAGATGTTAGACATAAAAACCACTCCTTTTTTGGTATATCATAAGTATACCACAAAAAACAAAGGATGGCAACCTTTTGCTTTCAGGTTGCCATCTCATTTTTATAAGTTATAATACTTATCAAATTCTGCCGGATGCGGAATTGCTGCAAGTTCTCTTACTTCTTTACGTTTTGTTGCGATGAAGTTTTTGATGAGTTCTTCAGGGAATACGCCGCCGGCAGTTAAATATTCATAGTCTTTCTCTAATGCGTCGAGTGCCGCGTCAAGCGATGTCGGAAGTTGTGTAAGTTTAGCCTTTTCTTCTTCCGGAAGGTGGAAAAGATTAAAGTCATACGGACCCCAGCCGTTTTCGTGCGGATCAATTTTGTTTTTGATGCCGTCGATACCTGCCATTAAGATTGCCGCATAGCAAAAATAAGGGTTACAGGTTGCATCGGGGTTACGGAGTTCAAATCTTCTTAAAGCCGGCTCTTTTGCATACGCAGGAATACGGATAACTGCGCTTCTGTTCGATGTTGCATATCCCACGGTAACCGGTGCTTCAAAACCGGGAACGAGACGTTTAAAGGAGTTCGTGCTGGGGTTTGTAATCGCACAAAGGGATGCGATATGTTTTAATAAACCGCCCATGAAATAGTGTGCCTCGCGGCTTAAGTTGGAATAGCCGTTATCATCAGAGAATACGGGTTCTCCATCTTTTAAAAGGAGCATGTGCACGTGCATACCACTGCCTGCTTCACCCATAATCGGTTTTGGCATAAAGGTTGCAGACATACCGTATTTTCTTGCGGTATTATGAATAATATATTTAATCATCATCGTTGCATCTGCCATTTTAGACATCTGACCGAGTTCCGGTTCAATTTCAAACTGACCGCCCGCACCAACTTCGGGGTGATGGTAGTTAAGCGCGATGCCTGCATCGTCGATTAACATACACATTTCACTGCGCGCTTCATAAGAAATATCAAAGGGTTTTGCGATATGATAGTTTTTCTGTTTGGAGACAACATTACCGAAACCTTCTACGCCGCTATTCCAGTGCGCCTGCTCTGCGTCAACCGAAAAGCCTACAGACTCAGGTTTCACTTCCCAGCCCACATTGTCGAAAAGATAAAATTCAAATTCGGGCAAAATCAGCATGGTATCTGCAATACCTGTGTCTTTTAAATATTTTTCTGCTGCGAGAACGATGTTTCTCGGGTACTGCGCGAGGGGTCTATTCTCAGGGTTATCGATAATCATCGCGTTACCGGTCATAGAAAGCGTTTTAATTTCGCAGAACGGATCAATCACCGCGGTGTCAGGGTCCGGAATGAACACCATGTCACTCTTTTCAACCACTGCATAACCATAGTTTGAAGCATCAAAACCGATGCCGTTTTTCATGGTCTTTTCCGAAAAGTTTTTTGCCGGGATGGTCACATGTCGGAACTGACCACTAATGTCAAGCATTTTAAAGTCGACCATCTTAATGTCATTGTCTTTGATCATTTTTAAAATGTCTTTTACTGTCTTTGCCATATCGTTTCTCCTTTTCGTTTTGTTTTTTTATGTATTTTATTGAATTTCCCGTTTAGAAGACTTTCTTAAAACTGCACCAACAATCATAATCACTGCAAAAACAATGAGATAAAACAACACCGGGAACGAAAATTCCCCGTTTGCTTTTGCGTCAAGGTATGGCGTTACGCCATGTGCATAAACTGCCGCAAATATCATAAACGCGCAGGCGATAATCGAAATAATCGGCAGGATAAAACGCTTTAAGACTCCCATATCCTTTTCTTTTTTCATCCACACAATAAACATCGGAATATACATACCGTAAATCGTAATAATGGGAAGTTCGGAAGAATCAAAATTGAAAAGTCCAAACCACCCTTCCGTTAAGTTTGCCCCGTAAAAGTAAACGAGCCAGGCAGCACAAATGAAAAGTCCCCAAATGGCAGAGTTGGATGTCATATTCGTTGCTTTATCAACCTGACCGAATGTTTCGGGAGAAGGTCCTTCACCACGCGCAGCAATTGCGTACATACCGCGCGTTGCACCAACCATTAATCCATTTAATGTGCCAAGGCAGGATACGGTGATGCAAATGTTTAAAAGCGTTCCGCCAACGCCACCGAAAATGTTGACAAACGCTTTCGGTGCACCCTCGTGTATAAGCACTTCACTGCTTGCTCCGCCGGAAACACCAACAAAGTAAAATACATAAGCCGCCACGACAATGATAGAACCGATAATGAGTGCTAAAGGAAGGTTCTTTTTCGGGTTTTTGAGTTCTGCGTTGATGGAGGTTGCAACAATCCATCCTTCATATGCAAATACGGTTGCAACAATTGCCGCAAACAGCCCGCTGCTCCTGCTTCCGCCAACCGCTTCTGTTACAACGGATGCAAAATTATCGGTAAGCGTGCCGTTTGCAAAACCGACAATCGTTCCGACAATTGCCATCAGTACAATCGGAATGAGTTTGATTATCGTTGCGCTTACCTGAATTTTTCCAGCAAGGCGCGGAGAGAGCGCATTCATCGCATACGATGCAATGAGGAAAAATCCGGAAAACGCCAAAACATTTGCACTCGTCATATCCCATCCGAATAAAACGCCAAAATATCTTGCAGATACCCACGCTAAAACCGATGTCATACCGGGGTAGTAGAGATTTACCAAAAACCACGCAAGAAAGTAAGCATATCCTTTTCCGCAGGTTGCTTCGGCGTAGTCTACAACGCCGCTCACCTTTTCATATTTTGTTGCCATCACGGCAAACTGAAGCGAGCAAACAATCATCAATAGTCCTGTGATAAGCCACGCAATAATACCAAGATACATATTGCCGCCCGTTGCCTTTAAAACATCCTGTGCTTTAAAGAAAACACCGGAGCCGATTACGGTTCCGACCACCATACAAATCGCAGTGGGAAGTCCATATCTCGTTTCAAGTTTTTCCATAGCCTGTTCTCCTCTTACATATTTGTTATATTGTAACATATGAAACAGAATTTGTAAAGATTTTTAAAAAAACACAAAAAGACGCATCCGAAGATGCGCCTTTTTCTTAGTTTACTCTTTCCATGTTGTGCTATAGAAAAATTCGATATTGTCTTTGTCTTTTAAAAGATACTGAGAACACCCATACGTCGGCTTTACGCCGTTTACGCGATACATCCAGCCGGATTCATTTCCGCAATCAAACTCATAAAGATTTGCAATTCCCTCGATGTAGACAGAATTGTACATCGGCGTTTCCACAAATTCAAGATGTATGCCGCGCGCTTTTAGTTCTCTTTTTAACACATCAAACACGCTCTCCCCTTCTGAAAACGAAACATTTTCTGCTCTTAAAATGATTCCGTTTTCGGGAAGAATCGCCTCTTTCCCTGCCTTTAATTGGTCTAACGCTTTAAAAACCGCATCGCAACGAACAACGAGCGAGCAAACAGGAGCAGATGTTTTCTCCTCAGGTTCAGG
>JAZRET010000201.1:0-3739 GCA_045660945.1 Congzhengia sp. | reverse complement strand
TTCGTTTGTACTGTTCAAAACTGTCGATCATGTCAGGGTTTGCCGGTATCACGGTGTCGCCGTTCATGTATGCTTCGCACAACCGGTGCATTTCAGTGCCGTACGCGGCTTTCATTTCCACTACACCGGCGGGGGCGTTGGCAATGTCGCCAAGCCCCAGCACGGCGGTTATAACCTGTGTGACAGACGGAACAATAACGCCATCCCACAAATACAGGTGTTCATCTTCGACATACTCAAACATTTTTGTGTGTCCAATCCTGTAGAATCCATGTCAGTGCGCGTGCGATCTCGTCGTACACATATGCGGTTTCATCATCTTCGGGTGATTTACCCCGCGCCGCCGCGGCTTGCCTTTCGTAATAACTGCGGTAGTCTTTGATGATTTCAACCAATTTGTTTGCGTTATTCATCCTTTGGTTTCCTCATCTTCTGAATCGCCTGTGACGCCTGACGCACCGTCAGTTTGTCGATGGAATCCGCCTTGTAATACGCCAGCATTGCCGCCAGCCTGTCGGGGTCGTTCTTCGTCAACTCTGTGATTTCTTTTACCTGTACAGGCGTGGCTGTTGTCACTTTGGGATTTTCGCCCAGCACTTCGCTACTGTGCGTTGCGTCGGGGTCTTCGCCTGTGTTGATCTTGTACGCCTTTAACAGCGCGTATTTGTCGCAATATGTCATTGCCTTGCCGGTTGCCTTGTCGGCGTTGTCGATTCCGTCAGCGTATGACGTAATGTCAATGAATTCTGCCGGATTATCCGCGTTTAGAAATCTATATACGGTTTTGATACGCAACCACATTGCTGTACGCTTGTTGCCGTTGTACTCTGACGTGATTGTGTCCGCTTCGATGATGTCGCGGCTGTACGGGTATGAATACACGCCGTATTTGGCTTCAACCGGTTTGACCGCCCGCAATACGTCTGATTCGCTGACAGCCTTGTACGAACCGCGCCCCGTGCCTACTTCAAGGTTTTTTGCTACCGTCTGCAATTCTGCCGTGATCGCGCTCATGCGCTGGTACAGATTAAGAATTTTCTTTGTTTCCGTCATTGCTGAAACCCTCTTTGAAGACGTCTTTCACGTCATAGACACCGCGGTTGTAGAACACCGCCAATTCATATACGGTTGTGGGGAATGATTCGACCAACTGCCACATAGCCTTTTCGTGCGTTCTGCGGTAGATATTCAGCATGACTTTTTCATGCGTGTCAACGACAACTTCTAACCGTTTGTTGCCGTTATCCATGTGTGTTGCAATCGCGTGTAACATCAGCAAATCCCCCATACGTAATGCGCAAGAATCGCAATACCGGCAACTGCCATACATCCGTAATACGCAAAATCTAAATTGCCCTCTACCATGTCTTCGTAACTGTCGTATTCGGTGTACATGGTGCACATGTTGATAAATCTTTTAATCATCGTTTTGCCTTTCTATCCTGTGTGTTAGAATTAAGGCGGCTTTAATTAGCCTACCTTTTCGGCACTTGTGTGTTAGCCTACCGCCCAAGTGCCCTTTTGTTTTGCGGCGCGCTGGATTTTCGCTTCATTTGATAAATCTTTGCCCAGCGCCCATGTTTCAAATTCGGTCAGTGCGGTTTCCGTGGTGGCGTACGATTTGCCAATCTTGGTCATTGGCAACAGGTTGTATTTCCGTAGCCATCCCACCTTTTCCCGCGTGGTGTTCAGCCTTTCCGCTATTTCTTTTGTTGTGAGCATTTACCCCCTTTCATTTCCACAATTTGTGGATGTTTTGCCGAAAAAAATTAGTAATCAAACACGATCAATTCCGCCGGCACGCCTGTTGCTTCGGATAGTGCGTACAACTCAAACGCATACATTCGCGATTTACCGCGGGCAATGTCGCGCAAGCGCTGTGCGCCGATGTGGGCGGCTGTTGCTAATTCCGCAAGGGTCATTCCCTTGTACGCCGCCAATGCCTTAATTGTGAATTTTTCCATTGCGCCCCCTTTCACATAAATCATATTATTCCACAGTTTATGGAATGTCAACGCTGTTTTGTTTTCATTATTCCACAATAATGGTATTCTGTTTGTACAAGGTGAATTATATGAAAGAACAGGAATTTTACGAAATGCTTGGCGCTGTGTTGCGTCAGGAACGGAAAAAGCGCGGTTTGTCATTGGTTGATGTGGCAAAGCGGCTGAACATCAGCAAATCATCGTTGGCGTATTACGAAACCGGCGAACGGGCAATATCAGCGCTTATGCTGAAACGCTATTGCGATTTGCTTGGTTATTCGCTGGATGAAATCTTCGCAAAGGTGATGGCATGAAAAAAGAACCTCACATAACGGAATTCAGCGCAAAGCGGGGTGACGGTCTGCACGTCAGGGTAACCACAAGCCGAAACGGGCGGCGTATAGCGATAGACGGCGGGCGGCTGTACTATTCTGAGTACCCGACCAAATCAGCGTGTATGCGCGCCGCACGCGCTGTGCGTGATGACATATTGCGGGATATCCAAATAAACCCAGCAAACCACGTACCGACGGTTGCCGAATTGTTCCAGCGATCATTTGAATTTCTGCCAATCGCCGCCAGCACGCGCCGAAACTATCAGCATATGTTTGACAGTTTCATACCGTGCCACGATAAACCGATAGCGGCGGTTACACTTGCCGATATCCAATTGTCGGTCAATGATTACGCCGCCAATCACAGCGCGGAACGCTTGCCCAAATTCATCGCTTTATGGAAACGGATTTACAAAACGGCGTTTTATCTGCAAACGCCCGTGGTTGATTATTCCGCCATGATCACGCGCCCGAAATCCAAGCACGTGACGAAAAAGCAAAACCGTGATTTGACGTATGAAACGTTTTTGAATGCGCTGGATTTGTTCGCCGCCAGCAACAGTTATTATGCGCCTATTGCCACAAACGTTGCGTGGGTCATGTATTACACGGGTATGCGTATAACAGAGGTTTTAGCGCTCATGCCGAATGACATTGACATGCAAGGCGGGTTCATCCATGTCCGGCGGAACATAGGCGCAAACGGCACGGAAATGACCGCAATCGTACCGCTGAAAACGTCAAAATCACTGCGCAACATACCCATAGCCGACGGGCTTGTACCTGTCCTTGGTCAATTGCTTGACACCGCCGGCGATATGCTTTTTATGAATCATGACGGGCGGTTGCTGTCGCCCAGCGTGCTAACAACGTGGGTGAACACGATCTGCGGGCGGCATGGTGTGCCGTTCAGCCTGTACCGGTTGCGCCACCTGTTCAGCGCTGATTTGTTCCGTGACGGAATCAACCCCAAAGTAATACAAAGCCTGATGGGTCATAAATCAGAAAACATGTCATTGTACTACGCGTTCGCAACAGACGCCGAACGAAAAAACGCCGTGAACAAGCGCAAGCCGTCATAGGCGTTTTTTGTGTGCTTTTTGTGTGTTTTTTGCCGACAGCACCCGACAGGAAACACCCACAAAGCGCGCATTTTACCCCCAAATACGCACCAAACGACACCATACGACAGTATGAGAAAGTACAAACAGATTCATATACACCGCATTGTTGTGCGGTTTTCGGCGGTTTGTGTGCTTTTTTGTGTGCTAATTTTGATATAATTAACTTGCGGTTGTTGGTCTTCATATTTTCCTTTCTTGGTAAAAAGCCGGTTCGCTACCGGCTTTTTACTATTTCATATCCCTTTGTATCAGCGCTTTGATGTACGCCGCCTTGTTGGGCTGGTTCATCAGATGT
>JAZRET010000200.1:0-7939 GCA_045660945.1 Congzhengia sp. | reverse complement strand
TTTGATGTGCAGGTAAAGCGTTTGCATGAGTATAAACGTCAACTTTTAAACGTACTTCAGATTATTGATTTGTATTTAAAAATCAAAAACGAGGGGTTCCGCCCCATTCCGCAGACCTATGTTTTTGCGGCAAAGGCTTCTGCAGGATATTTTATGGCAAAAGAAATCATTCGCCTGATTTGCGCGGTTTCCGAAATGGTTGAAAGAGACCCCGAAGTGCGCGACTTAATCAAAGTTGTGTTCGTGGCAGACTATAAAGTTTCTCTTGCCGAAATCATTATCCCGTCTGCAGACATCAGTGAGCAGATTTCGCAGGCAGGTAAAGAAGCATCCGGTACCGGAAACATGAAACTGATGCTAAACGGCGCTGTAACGCTCGGCACATTAGACGGCGCAAACGTCGAAATCCACGAAGCCGTTGGCGATGAAAACATTTTCCTCTTCGGCATGACAACACCGGAAGTAAATGCGCTCTATTCAAGCGGCTACCATCCGCAGGACTTTTATAACGCAAACCAATCTATCCGAAACGTGCTTGAATTTATAAAATCCGGTGGCGTAGGCGGCAAAAACTTTGATAGTATTTATCACTATCTTTTAAACGCTGACCCGTATATGAACCTTGCGGATTTTGCATCTTACTGCGAGGCAAAAAGACGTGCAGAAAGCACATACGCCGATCGCGAGAAGTTTATGAAGATGTCTTTAAGAAACATCGCAAACGCAGGTATCTTTGCGTCAGACCGCAGCGTGACGGATTATGCAAAAAACATCTGGAATACGAAACCCGTACTCTAAAATCAAGCAAAAAAGAAAGCCCCGTGGCAAATGCCACAGGGCTTTTTATTTTCCTATTTTCTAACATCATCTAAAGATTTCGCCTGCGTATGATAAATCGGTTTCCATGACCAATCGCGCGAAAACAGCGCAACAATCGTAATCGGTACATACGAAAGCATAAAAATCGGGAATGTAAACGTATATAAAATCTTTTTAAACACCGGCGCATAGATTTTTGGCCATTCACTGATCGTCGTAATTGCACCTACGCCTAAAAGCATAAAATACGAATTGATTCCGGCATCAACCAGCGAGCGAATCACAAAATCCATCCCGGAGCCTCCGGAAAGTAGGGCAAGGATGAAACAAACGGTGTATAAGAAAAAACCGATGGTTGTCATAATGAGCGGAATCATCGTCGCAACTGTTAAGTCAAAACACGCAAATCCTTTTCCTGTTAAAAACCCCTTCACCATTTTAAAGAAATAGCGCTTCGTTACCTGCATCGTACCTTTTGTCCAGCGCGAACGCTGACGCCACGACTGATGAAATTCCACTACCTGCTCATCATATAAGACCGCTTTATCACAATACGCGATACATTCACCATCTAATACATTGCGGATAGAAAATTCAATATCTTCTGTCAGGAGGAAATATTTCCACCCGCCGGTTTTCTCTAAAACATCCTTATGCACCAAAAATCCCGTGCCCGAAATCGAACAACTTGTACCGAGTAACGTTCTTGAATGATTTAAAAAACGGGATTCTCTTAAATACCACAAAGAACATCCTGCCGAAACCCAACTGGAACTATAGTTTTTCGAGTTTCTGTAACTCGTAATCACTTTGTGGCCTCCGGAAAACATTTTGTTCATTTCAGTGATATAGTTTTCGTCTAAGAGATTATCTGCATCAAATACAAAAAAGCCTTCGTAATTGTTATTGGGATACTCTTCGCGGATGACATTTAAGGCATAGTCAAGCGCGTAGCCTTTTCCAACTTCCTTTTCATTAAAGCGCGTGATAATGCGGTATGCTCCTGCATTTAAAGCCGCTTCTCCGGTTTTGTCCGTACAGTTATCGGCGATGACGAAAATATCAATTAATTCCTCAGGATAGGTTTGCCCTTTGAGGCTAGAAATTAAGTGCGGAATGACGTTTTCTTCATTTCGCGCAGGAATCAAAACTGCATATTTAAACTGTTTTTTCTCTTTTGCTTTTCTTCCACCTTTTAAAAAGGGAACGAAAATATAGAAAAACTGATATGCGACACAAACGGTACAAACCGCCGCTATCGCATAGTTTATATAAAGCAAAAAGTTTAGGTCGATATACATACCGATACGTTCTCCTGTTCTGCAAAAATGTATAACACATCACTTATTATCATACTATACTGACGCTGATTTGTCAATCATTGAAACAGACAATTCTCCTTGTGAAATCCCCTTCTTTCTACGCAAAATATATAAAAATTACCGTTTCGTTAATTTTTCGTTTTTCTATGGACAAACCCTATGCTTTTGTATTATAATAAAAATAGTATTTTTAAATAAAGCAGAGTAGAAACAAACGCGTTAAGTGGCGGTCTGAACGGGAAGTTGTCAGTTGCACGAAAAACATTTGTTTGCGGTGTTTGTTTCGCATTCCGCTGCTGGACAAAATAGGCACTTGCCTCTTTTTGCTTGCAGCTTACCTCTGAAAAAGCAAAAGGAGGAAGCAAATTTTGAAAAAATATTTTACGGTACACACACTCGTGGTGTCGGCGGTTTTAATCGCCTTAAACATCGTCATCACGCGCCTTTTATCCATTGATGTCGGTGCAGTTCGCATCGGGCTTGGATTTATTCCCATCGCCCTCGGCGCAATGCTCTTTGGACCCGTTCCCGGCGCAGTCATTGCCTTTTTGGCAGACCTTTTGGGTGCGCTCCTTCAGGGAAAAGGCTATTGGCCCGGATTTGCACTCTCTAGTATTCTTCTGGGCGCAACCTACGGGATTTTTCTCTATAAAAAAGAAAAGTCTTATAAAAACATCACCATTTGCGTGGTGCTTCAGGCGATTTTTATTGAATCTTTTTTAGGCGCACTCTGGTATAAAATTTTCGGCGGAATGCCGTTTTGGCCCGCGCTCTCCATGCGCGCGCTAGATGCCGGCGCTATGATTCCCGTAAAAATCTTCTTGATTTCTTATCTTTGGAAATATATCGGAAAACGAATTGAGGCAAAGGAACGCTTACTATGATTTATCTCGATAACGCCGCAACTACCCGTCCGTTTGACGAAGTGATTGCAGAAATGGAAACCGCTCAAAAAGAATATTATGCAAACCCTGCCTCGATGCACTTAGCAGGTTATGAATCGGAAAAAAAAGTAAATGCGGCGTACGATGTCGCGTTTTCCTCTATTGGAGCGAAAAATGGTACGTTTCTTTTTACTTCCGGCGGAACAGAGAGCAATAACCTTGCTTTTTTCGGAACGCTCAAGAGCGCTCTAAAAAGAAATGTGCATATTATCACGACGAAAATCGAGCACCCTTCCATACTCGAGCCATTGGCTTTTTTAGAAAATTACGGCGCTACCGTAACCTATGTGGGCGTAGACTCCCGTGGATTTGTAAATCCGGACGAAATAGCAGATGCAGTTACAGACAAAACCGCGCTCGTTTCCGTGATGTATGTAAATAACGAAACCGGCGCAATTCAACCGATTGGTGACATCAGTAAACTGGTAAAAGCAAGAAAAAAAGACGTTTTATTTCATACAGACTGCGTGCAAGCATTTGGAAATGCGCGCATCGACGTGGCGAAACAAGGCATTGATATGCTCTCTTTGAGCGCTCACAAAATTAACGGCCCCAAAGGCGTTGGCGGTTTTTACGCCGCTCCCGGCATTCACTTAACGCCTGCAATTTTCGGCGGCCATCAGCAAAAGAACCTGCGCTCGGGCACACTCAACACGCCCGGTATCTGTGGTTTTCATAAAGCGATGGAAGTAACGCTTGAAAATTTCGATGAAAAACAAATCCGCTTAAAAGCGTTAAAGGCGCGGCTCATTTCCGCTCTTTCGGAAAATCCGCTTTTTACTGTGAATAACATTTTAGATGACTATTCTCCCCACATTATAAGCATCAGTGTGAAAAATGTGCGCGCAGAAGTGCTTCTTCACGCATTAGAGGCGCATGGCATCTGCATTTCTGCAGGTTCTGCATGTGCATCAAGTCATCCGGAGCCGTCACACGTTTTAACCGCAATGGGCTTTGACAAAGCAAAAATCGAAGGCACCGTTCGCGTAAGCACGGGCGCATTTACCACAGAAGAAGAAATTGATAGTTTCTGTGCGCACCTCATAAAAGAAGCCGCGCTTCTTAGTAAATTCACTCGCATTTAATTGGAGGAAGTATGAGAATTTTAACCGTTGGCGACGTGGTTGGAACGAGCGGAACAGAAGCCGCCGTAGAAAACCTCGCCAAAATCAAGGAAAAATTTCAGATTGATTTTTGCATTGTAAACGGCGAAAACTCCTGCAGCGCAAACGGCATCTCGGAAGAAACTGCAGAAAAACTGCTTGCTGCCGGCGCAGATGTAATCACGCTCGGAAATCATACTTTCCGCCAAAAGCACGCTAAAGCGCTCCTTGCAAATAGCGAAAACGTCATTCGCCCGATTAACTATCCGAAAGGCACAGTCGGACGCGGCGCGGCAGTATTTGAGAAAAACGGCGTTCGCATCGGCGTTTTAAACGCTTTGGGTCGCGTATATTTAGACCCGGTGGATTGCCCTTTTCAGACGCTGAAAGCCGCAATCAAAGAAATGGATGCCGACATAAAAATCGTTGATTTTCACGCAGAAGCCACCAGCGAAAAACGCTCAATGGGCTTTTATTTAGACGGAAAAGTGAGTGTTGTGTTTGGAACGCACACACACGTGCAGACATCTGATATTCAGATACTCCCACGCGGCACGGGATACATCACCGACATCGGCATGACCGGCCCACATCAATCATGTCTCGGCGTTGACAAAAGTATCGTGATTGATCGCTTGGCAAACGGCATTTTAAATAAATTTGAACTCTCTTCTTCCCCTGCAAGAATTGACGGCGCTATATTTACGGTTGACGAAAAGAGCGGAAAATGCCTGAGCGGTGAAATTTTTTCAATTTTACCGGGTGAGCCGATATGACAAAACAAGAAATCAGAAAAGTTCTTCTTTCCACGCGTGCTTCTATAAAGAAACGCGCGGAAAAAGACCTTAAGATACAAAACGCATTTTTAGAAACGGAAAGTTACCAAAACGCAAAGACAATTATGACATACCTTTCCTATAAAAGCGAAGTTGATACGATAACGCTTTTAGAAAAAATGCTTCAGGACGGAAAAACCGTTCTTTCTCCCGTCTGCAAAGAAAACGGCGAGATGGAAGCGCATCAGATTTTCTCAAAAGAAGACCTTGCTCCCGGAAAATTCGGCATTTTGGTCCCAAGTGGCAAAGCCGTGATTTCTCCCGAAAAAATTGACCTTGTGATTTGTCCGGGATGCGCGTTTACGGAAAAAGGATTCCGCCTCGGCTACGGTGGCGGATATTATGACCGCTTTCTGCCGAAAACAAAAGCCGTTACCTGCGGTTTTTTCTATGAAGATTTAAAAACCTCTTTTGTGCCAGATGAAACCGACATCCCTTTAGATATGATTGTTACAGAAAAAACCATTTACCGATTTCGGTAAAGAAAGGATAACTTATGGATTTATACTGTGAATATTTAGTGAAAAAGAAAAGTAAGGAAGATGCCTTAAAGCGCGCAGGACTCATTCTTTTATGCGTTCTTTTGTGCTTTTTGGTGCTTTTTTTGGGCTTTTTTGTATTTCACGCCATCATCATTGCCGTTCCGATTTTGGTTGCGGCACTTATTTTTGGCACGGTGATTTTGTCGAGAAACTATTCTTTGGAATTTGAGTATATTTTCATAAATGGTGCGCTCGATGTTGATGTGATCAAGGGCCGCGCAAAAAGACAATCTCTTTGCTCACTTTCCTGCAGAAAAATTGAGGAAATGCGCCCGATGCCGCAAAATTTCCGCTCACAAAACAAAGTAATTAACGCAATCTATGACGAAAACCGCCGCGGAAAATATGTGGTAACGTTTTTCAATAACGGCGAAAAAACAGACCTTTTATTTCAGCCGCCTGAAACACTCTTGCAGAATATGAAAAAGTATAATCCCCGAAATATTCATTTAGATTAGGAGTACCTATGAAAACGACAGAAAATGAAACCCTCATCAAAACCGTAATAGAATACTTAATCCGCGAAAACATCTCCGTTGCCACCGCAGAATCCTGCACGGCAGGAATGATTGCGGCCGCACTCGGCGATATTCCGGGCGTTTCTTCCATTTTTAACGAAGGATTTGTCACTTACAGCAACGAAGCAAAGATGAAAAACTTGGGCGTTTTAGAAGATACGCTTTCTTCCTTTGGCGCCGTAAGCGAGCAAACCGCAAGGGAAATGGCAGAAGGTGTCAGAAAAAGAACGGGCGCGCGCATCGGTGTTTCCAGCACAGGCATCGCAGGGCCCGATGGCGGAACGAAAGAGAAACCCGTGGGGCTTGTTTTTATTGGCGTCTCACTTGATGGGAAAACAACCGTCACCAAAAACATCTTCTCAGGAGACCGAAAAGAAGTGCGCGAACAAACCGTTTTTACCGCTTTTTCAATGATTTCAAAAATTTTTGAAATTGATGGTTGACAAGTGCAAAAATTTAGGATATAATGATATCGAACAAATGTTCTATTTTTAAGGAGGAATTCGATTTGGCAGAGAAAAAAACACTGGATCAAACCGTATCAAAAGATAGAAAAGAAGCCATTGAAATGGCGCTTTTACAGATTGAAAAAAACTTCGGTAAAGGCTCCGTTATGAAACTTGGAGACAAGCAGCAGATGAACGTTGAATCTCTTCCCACCGGCGCGCTTAGTTTAGACATCGCGCTCGGAATCGGGGGTCTTCCGAAGGTTAGAATCATCGAAATCTATGGACCTGAATCCTCCGGTAAAACCACCGTTGCGCTCCACGCAATCGCAGAAGCGCAAAAACAAGGCGGCGAAGTTGCGTTTATCGACGCAGAGCACGCATTAGACCCGGTTTATGCAAAGAATTTAGGCGTTCGCGTTGAGGACTTAATTGTTTCTCAGCCCGATACCGGTGAGCAGGCGTAAGAAATTGCCGAAATGCTCGTTCGCAGTAATGCAATCGATGTTGTTGTTATCGACTCCGTTGCAGCACTCGTTCCGAAAGCAGAAATCGAAGGCGAAATGGGCGACTCTCACGTGGGTCTTCACGCGCGTCTTATGAGCCAGGCGCTCCGTAAACTCGCCGGCGTTATCAACCGCACCAACACCGTTGTGATTTTCATCAACCAGCTCCGTGAAAAAGTCGGCGTTGTGTACGGTAACCCTGAAGTTACCACCGGCGGTCGTGCGCTTAAATTCTATGCAAGTGTACGTATGGAAATCAGAAAAGCGGAACTCATTAAGCAGGGAACAGACGTCATCGGTGCAAAAACCCGTGCGAAAATTGTGAAAAATAAAGTTGCTCCCCCGTTTAAAGAAGCAGAATTTGACATCATGTACGGCGAAGGCATCTCCAAAGAAGGTTGTATTTTAGATATCGGTGCGGCTTGCGGCGTAATCAACAGAAGCGGCACCTGGTATAACTACAACGAAGAACGCATCGGTCAGGGCAGAGAAAACGCAAAGAAATTCCTGCGCGATAACCCCGAAATCAAAGAAAAGGTAGAAGCAGAAATCAGAGAAATTTTAGTAGACAATGATGAACCTGCTGAAGCAACTGAAGAATAATAAAAAACAAACGGCAGTAGCAAACGCTACTGCCGTTCTTTTTTCTGTACACTATTTGTTCTGCGCTTTTTACTGTCGCGGCGGCACGGAAAAAATGCGCAGATTGGACAAATGGAACCCGAAGGTGTGCGTGGGCACATCGAGAGGTGACGGTTGTTCGAAAAGCAAAGCGATAAAAAAAGAAGGAATCCGCAAAAAACGGATTCCTACACACTTTTTACACATAAAAACTTTATGCGCAATCAAGATTTTGCGAACATTTCCTTTCCCCGCTTTGCTTGTTCTGCACGATTTTTACCG
>JAZRET010000199.1:0-7365 GCA_045660945.1 Congzhengia sp. | reverse complement strand
ATCGAGGTAATTTACCCGCCGTTAAACATTGACGTTAAAGCAAAGGTTGTTCGGACCGTTTACGACGTTGTTTTAGAGCGGTACACGGAACTTACAATTTCAACACTTAAAAAATCACTTGCCGACACAATTTACGAATTGATGGAGAAAACGAAATGAATCCGCAAGAATACTTTTTAAACATTCGACCGGGCGACGGTTACCCGCAAACGGTCAAAGTTTCACAAGGCGACGTGGGGCGGCCGCTGCTTTTCCATTTAATGGACGGCGTCAACCCGCTTTCAATTCCGGCCGGCGCAACGATCACTATTCACGGCACGAAACCAAGTGGCTTAGGTTTTACGGAAACGTGTACGGTGTCCGGTTCATCCGCGGCCATTTCGACAACCCTTGATATAACGCAAGAATACGGGCTATTCCCGGCGGAATTGGTGGTGTCGGCAAATGACGACATTATAGCAACTGCAAACATTTCTTTGTACGTCGAACGCTCCCCGCACCCGGACGGAACGACCGACGGAACCAAAGAGGAGCTGGACGACCTTTACACCGAAGTTAATCAGTTAAAGGAAGAGATTAGCGAGTTAGGTGGTGGGCTGTCTGATGACTTAAAGGCGGCTCTTTTACAGCTTGCGTCAAAGGTGGCATATATTGACGATGACGGCGCAGATTATTATCAAGATTTGTATGATGCACTGTACCCGTCATATACCGTAACAAACACGCTGACAGGATGCACGACAAGTAATGCGGCGGCATCGGCAATAGAGGGGTCGGCTTATAGCGCAACGATTACGGCATCGAGCGGCTACATGCTGACAGGGGCAACCGTATCAATCACAATGGGCGGCACGGATATAACGTCTACGGCATATAACAACGGCACAATTAGCATCGTAAGCGTGACAGGCAATCTTATTATCACGGTTACAGCGGTTGCGGTCACATTATCGAGCATTTCTGCGGTATACACGCAAAGCGGAACGGTATATACAAGCGACAGCCTTGACAGCTTAAAAACTGATTTAGTTGTTACTGCTACATGGTCGGATACATCAACGTCAACGGTAGCAAGCGCAGACTATACATTAAGCGGCACGTTAACGGTAGGGACGAGTACAATTACTGTCACCTATAGTGGAAAGACAACGACATTTACTGTGAACGTCACAGAGGAAACACCGCTGTATCAGTTAGAACCAGTTGCAGAGACTTCTATGATGAATGTTTCCGCATCGTTGCAAAATGTTGACGCTCTTTCGTTCAATAAAACAAGCGGCAATGGGAGCATTGTATACTTCAACAACGATGGCACGATTGCATTATCAAACAGTCAGGCTACATGGTTTAGCCTTTCTGCGGGCGATGAGTGGAAGATTCAACTGATAGATATTTCTTACAATAACTCAACGGCGGGCAACAAATTCAACATTGCACTGCGGAATAATTCAAATTCCGAAATAATAAAAAGCGGTGATGTATCTATAGCAAGCACTGGAACAGGAACATTGCAAGATATAGAAGTCACAGGGACAGTTGCAAGCAATACGGGAAACCTTACATTATCCGCATACATTCACAGGGCAATGCAAATCAGCTTTAAGGTGCGCTTCTACGTTAATGGAGTGTGGTATGTATGATTTACAACAAAGACGGAACTCCAATCAATACGGCATACAATAAAGATGGAACTGCAATCGTTTCAGCGTTTGATAAAGACGGTACTGTAGTCTATGGGGCAAGCACTGACTATACAAGCTATTCCATTTCGAGCAAATGGACGGCATCGGGCGTGTTCTTCTCGACACAGGGGCTTGACGTTTACGACGGTAAGGTGTTCTGGGTGACGGGTGGCAACGGGACGGTCGAAGAAAATTGCTATGTCTGGAATCTTTCGGATGGTTCGGCGGGAATTACTAATAATCCGTTTACGGTTTACAGCGGACACGGAAATAATATTTGCATTGATTATCCGACATTATACGCTTCTACGGCATACTCGCCAAACAAAGTATACGTTAACACGCTGACGCCAATAACAGGCGGGTATTCGGCTACACTGTCCAAGACATTATTTCTGACCGATGGTAGCGTTGACCTTGATGCGGCATTGGATGAAAACGACAATACGATTCTATGGACGTTAGGACATCAGGTAGACCACGATACAGACAAGCCATACAACATCAGTAAATGGGATTTGAAAGACCTGACGGAAAATCAGGACGGCACGTTCAGCCCCGCATTGTTGCAGACTGTAGAAACGGCGCAACCTACTTGCTATTACTTCCAAGGGTTCAAGATGCACGATGGAATCCTATGGTACGCAAGCGGATACACGGGTGGTACTTATACCGCATATGTTTACGGTGTAGACCCCGACACGGGCGAAGTACTGTATACCATTGATTGCAACACAACGGAAGAGCCGGAAGGCGTTGCATGGGTCGCTGACGCATCGTCCCAAGGTGGTTACGCCTTGTATATCGGCTTCGGCGGAATGAAACTGCGGAAATGTACATTTACTTGATTAAAGCGAACTTTAACTGACATAAGAGGGGCATTAAAAATGAGCGACGCACTTATAACAGGGCTAATAGCTATTGCCGTTTGCCTGATAAATAATATCTTTCAGGCAAAGCAGACGGAGAAAACGCACAATGAAACGGTTGCGCTTATCCAGTATAAAATAGAAGAACTCACCCGAAAGGTAGAGCAGCACAACCAGGTAATAGAACGGACATATAAATTAGAAGAAAGCACAGCCCTACAAGAGGCGGAGCTTAAACGCCTAAACAGGCGTATGGAAATTGTCGAAGGAGGTAAAACGGCATGAATAAAGAGTTTTGGAAATTTGCCTTATATCGTTGTCTGCGCACGGTTTGCCAAACGGCCGTTGCAACGATCGGAACCGCTGCGGTTATGTCTGAAGTTAATTGGCTGGCGGTTGCGTCCGCTTCCGTGCTTGCCGGCGTCCTGTCGCTGCTTACGTCTATTGCAACCGGCCTACCAGAAGCCCCGACGAAATGAAAGAATCAGAAGTAATTCTGTGCGGGCACGGGTCCGGAAACCCGCGCATTATTAAAGCCAGCACCTACAACGGGCAGAGATATGCGCAGACGGTCACAAAAGGCGGTAAGACGTGGCGCAAAGGAATTGTTGCGGTAATGCGTCCGAAAGCGCTTACAGACACGCTACGGAAGGCGTACCACGATAAGTATAAAACGATTCTGGGCCGGAATCTTTATAGCCAGACAAAACGCGGGTATTGCTATTCAAAGTATACTGACGGCAAATACTATTCTGATTGCAGTTCGTCGCAGATGCTAACCCTTGCCGCTATTGGGCTTGATATGCCTAATTATAATACGGAAGAAATTTTTAAAAGCAGCCGTTTCGAAAAGGTCCTTGTAACGATCGAGAACGGGCACATAAAGAACCCTGACGTGCTTAAAGTCGGCGACCAAATCTTGTATGCCGGCGCCGATCCGGAACGCACGTTGCATATTGGGCACGTTGAGGGCGTGTATTCGATCGGAGCCGAACCCGGCGCGGAAGCGGTCGAGAAGTACCAGAAATTCTTAAACGAAAACTACGCGCAGTTGCTCAAGACGTACGCGAGCGGATTGCTTACCCTGGACGGCGATTACGGCGAAAAGACCCGTGCGGCGTCGGTAGCGATCTTTAAGTACATGTGCAACAAGTATTACGGCGCGAACCTTACGCCCGGCAACCATAACTTCTATGATTCGTCAAAACGCGCAGCAGAAGATATTCTGAACGCGGAAGTCGCCAAACACCCGACGTTCGGTTATATCCTTAACGGCATTCTTTCAGGACGCGGATACGGCGACGTCTACGGCGGGACCTTTACCGCGCAGACACGTAACGCGCTATTGGAGTTCCAGCGCGTTAAATCCTTACCGCAAACAGGCCGGCTTTCCGGCAATGTGTGGTATTCACTATTTAATTGACGCTTACAGTATCTGTTTTCATTCTTTCACCCCTTTCGCCCCGACGGGTATTACCAGTGCCCGCCGGGGCCTTTTTTTGCGTTTTTTCAAGGAAATTGTTACACTTTTTGTTACACTTTTTTCGAAGAATGGCGTAAAATAAAGGTTTATAGGGTGTTTGGTACGGGTTCAAGTCCCGTCTTCGGCACGTTTTCCGGGAATCCTTTAAATATAAGGGGTTCCCGTTTTTTATTGATTTTATGCGGGTTTGCGGGTTCCGACATTACGTAAACTATTTCGAGATTTCGGGTAAATTTACGCTTTTTCGGAATAAATGTTACACTTTTTGTTACACTTTTTTACTTAAGCATTCCGGCGAAGTGCGAATTTACTTTTTCGTCGAATTCTTTTTCTTTGTCTGCCATTGTCCGGCGGTAAATTTGTTTCATTACGAAGTCCGTTTTGTATCCGCCATCGCGCATAATATATTGATCGGGTATGCCCAGTGCATGACGGATTGAAACGGCATATGCGCGCAGATCGTGGAACCGGAACGGCGGCAAATCGCACTTTTTCAGAATGCGAGGGAAACGGCGCGTTATTTGGTCGGGCGTCAATTGCAGAAGCCTTCCAGACGGCGCACAATCGCGCACAACGCGTTTTATTACTTCCGGCGGATATTTTACCGTCCGAACGCTGTCTGGCGTCTTAGGCGCTTTAACGAACCAGTTGCCGTTCTTGTCCTTCACAAGCGACTTATTGACCGTTACCAGGTCGCCGCGTATGTCGTCAACCGTCAGGGCACACAATTCCGCACGTCGGAGCGTTCCGAATGCTGACAGCAGCACGGCCTTTTCCATTTCCGAACCGGCAATGTATTCCAGTAACCGTTTTATGTCGGTGTCGGTCGGCGTGTAGAGCTTCGGCGGGTTTCGTTTCGGCAAGGATACGGAGAAATGCGCAGCCGGTCGGAACATGCCCATTACCGCCATTAAAAGCCCGTGGGCGTTAGCAACGGATTTTGCGGAGTGGTTAACGCTATATTCGCTAATCCATGCCTGAATGATTTCTGACGTGATCGCGTCCAGGTTAAGCCCGTTAATGCTGCCGAATGCGTTACGCTGGATTGACTCATAACCGCGCGCAATCGTTGTTGCGGACAGCACTTGACGTTTGAGGTCAATATATTTTTGCAACGCTGCGCCGAACGTGATCGGATCGGTTTTCTGCCGGTTCCGTTCGTAATCGTATGCCAATTCTAATGCTTTTCGTTTCGTGTCTGCCGTTACGCATCCCAGCACGACCTTTCGTTTTCCGTTGACAATTTCGTAATGATCGACCGGGCGGCATTTCCACTTTCCACTTTTAGTTTTTACTGCTTTCATAGCTTTTCACCTTCTACGTTTTGGTGTAAAATTGATTTGGGACAATCATTGTTTCCACACCCCCATTCTTGCCGCCGGTTACCCCTTCCGGCGGCTTTCTAATGCCTTTCTGTTTCTATTACGCCAATACTTACTTCTTTGTTTAAATCGTCGTTTGCGATGTGCGCAAGTTCGTGTTTGTACGTCTGTCTTTGCATTTCTTCCGTCATTCGCGCGTTCAGGACGATAACGTAACAATCTATCGTTTCGCGTGTAAAGCCGCGAATTGTGGTCGGGAGATTGCAATATTCAATGTAGATATCTTTCATTTCGTCACCCCCGGTTAATAAATATGGGGCAACGGCTGTGCAAAAAAATGTACGTTACGTTGTACGGTCGATAATTTCTTTTATAAATTCCAAGTCTTCCGGCGGCACTTTCCGCACGGCGTCGAAGACAACTTTATAATCCGGATTCTTTGCGAGAAACTGCGCCATTTCTAACGCTTCGTCGTCAATATAATAACCTTTCGTTTCTGCCGTTTTCACTTCGCGTTCAGGCGCTGCGCTTTGCGGCGTTTCTTCACGTCCCATTAAGTATTCAACGGATACCCCGAAAAACTGAGCAATTAACAGGGCGTTTTTCGTGCCCAGTTTGCTTCTTCGCTTTTTCCAGTTTGCCATAGCAGTTTGACTAATTCCCGTTGCCCGGCATACGTCCGCGGTACGTAATCCGCGTTCTTCCAATAGCCTTAAGTAAATTTCATACATAGCAGCACCTCCTAAAACTATTGAAATGTGAATTATTTGTGTTGACTTCACTATAGGGTAGTGCTATTATTTAGAAAAGTTCACAATACTTCACATCACAATATTTTTTATCCGACAAGTAAATAATATCACAATGTGAAGTAAAAAGCAAATCTATAGAAAGGGGGACCCTATGTACGCAACCATTAAAAAGATTCTGGATGAGAAAGGGCTTACGTTTTACAACCTGTCGAAAATGACCGGTATTCGTGAAAGCGTCTTTTCGAATCTGAAAAACAGAGGCGGCGCGCTGAGTTTTGAGAACGCTGTAAAAGTGGCGGACGCGCTCAAAATTTCGCTTGTCGACTTGAAAGGGGGTTGAACAATGCCGCGTTCGATACTTATTGATTACGAAAAGAAGCGGGGAGAAATTCTTTTCGGATCGAAACTAATGCCGGTCAACTTGTGCGCGCTGTCCAATGCAACAGGGATTCCGGCGAGTACGCTGCACGATTACAAGCAGCGGCCGGACTGCATCCCGTGCGGGCGCCTGGCAAAAATCATTCACGCACGGAAACTTAGCGGGGACGAAATAATTAAATTGTTTAAGGGGTAAGAAACAATGAGGGGTACAAAAAGGGAAAACGCAAAAAACGCATTGATAGCATTATTGGCGGGTGTCGTATTCGCTCAAAACATAATGTTCGAAACGCCGTGGCAAGCTGCCGGAATGGGGTATTTGTTCGGTCAATTGGTCTGGGCGCTGCTTATCGTTTACGACGAAGTGCAGCGGAAACGGCGCGAAACGATGTGGAAATACAAAAAAAGAAAAGAAAGCATGGAGGGTTAACAATGAACGTTTCAATTATTAAATGGCACAAAGGGAAGAAGGAACCGGAAAAAGACGGTACATATTTAACGATTACAAAGCATTCCGGCGCCGCGCAGACGATGCTTTATACGGTCGAAGGCGGCTGGAACACATACCGGAAAGACAACGGCACATACAGCACGATCCGTGAAGAAAAGGACCGCAAAGAGTGGCGCGAATATGTCCAGTGCTGGTCGGAGCTTCCGAAGGTCGAGGAAATTATAAATGTTCAGTGAACCGTATATTCAGGAGTCCATGTACCAGCGGCAGTTAGAACGCGAACGCAAGCAGTATTTGCGGGGGTGCCCGTGGTGCGTGGTATGCGATAAGCAAATAGACGATCCGAAGTGTTTTGTTGTGGAGCCGTACGAAGCGTTCGAAACGTGCGTATGCAAGTCTTGTATGAACGACCAATTAAACGCCGTTAG
>JAZRET010000198.1:0-10289 GCA_045660945.1 Congzhengia sp. | reverse complement strand
GCTATCGCCTGAATGAAAAAAGATATACGGGTGAGGTTTTTAAAAACAAGTATCTGAATCTTTTGGTTGCACTTTTTGCCGGATGCGTTGGTTTTCTTATCAGTATCGGCTCAAAGGCAACGATTATCAATCCGTACCGCTTTGCGCTCGTCCCTGCGGCACTTCTTATTTGCCACGCAATTGTGGTGCTAACGAAAAACTGTAATAGCAAAGTTTTATGCTTTTTGGGTGTGAACAGTCTTTATATTTTTGGCATTCACAGAAGTCTTTTATATATTCTGCAGAAAAGAACAGGACTTGAGGCGTTTTTCCTGAGCCGCGGAATAGACGGTATTTTTGCAAGTGTGCTGATTGCGGCGTTTGTGATTCTTGTAATTTCCGGTGGCATTTTAGCATATGGATACGTAAAACAAAAACTTTTGAAAAGACCGTAACATCTGTTTTAAAGCGAATATGTAATGCGAGATAGACGATTGCAAAATTTCAAACAATATGCTATAATAACTGCTAAGTACAAATGATAAGGAGAAAACAATGAACTTTTTGTGGAACACCTATTTTGGAAAACTCTTCATGACGTTTTTGGTTTCAATGGTGCCCGTGATTGAACTTCGTGGCGCAATCCCGATCGCCACAGCAAACGGGCTTGATTATTGGGTGGCGTTTGTGGTTGCGGTGCTTGGCAATATGGTACCGGTGCCGTTTATTATTATATTTATCCGCAAAATTTTTGCGTGGATGAGAAAACATCTTCCGTGGCTCGATGGTTTTGTTTCAAAACTCGAGGAGCGTGCCGACAAACATAAAGAAAAAGTTTTAAAATATGAGTTTTGGGGATTGTTTATTTTAGTCGCTATTCCGCTTCCGGGAACAGGCGCGTGGACAGGGGCGCTTGTTGCAGCGATGCTCGACATGCAGCTTAAACGTGCGCTTCCGGCGATTTTCTTTGGCGTGATAACGGCAGGCCTCGTTGTATCTTTGGTAACGCTTGGCATTGTGCACATCTTTTAAATAAGGATTTTTTATTATGACAGATTTTATCTTATCTATTGATTTTTTCATACTTGACTTTATCAGAGCGCACTGTTCGTGCGCTTTTTTAGACGCGGCAATGCCCGTGATTACAAATCTTAACAACCGCGGTGAAATCTGGATTTTTATCGGGCTTTGTTTGCTTTTTACAAAGCGGTATAAAAAATACGGGGCATATCTTTTAATCGGGTTGCTCGTAGGATTATTTTTAGGAAACGGTGTTTTAAAAAATCTTATCGCCCGTCCAAGACCGTTTCATATCCGGCCGGAGATTACGCTGATTATTCCACCGCCGGGAGCATTTTCGTTCCCGTCAGGGCACACACTGTCTTCCTTTATTGCGGCGTTTATTTTGCTGAAAGCAGACAAACGCCTCGGCATAGGAGGGATTGTTTTAGCAAGTCTTATCGCCTTTTCAAGAATGTATCTCTACGTGCATTTTCTAACCGATATTTTAGGCGCGATTCTTTTGGCGGGTGTCATATCATACGTGGTCTTGAGAGTGGGAGAAAAACTCACAAAACCGGGAAAATGGTATCGGAAAAATTGTGAAAAAAATGGTTGACATTCTCTTTTATAAATGCTATAATGTATTCTAGCCGCGTGTGTGAGGTTGTAAATGTACCCTTTTGGTACTACCGAAACGGCAGCGAGCAAGGATGGAGGAGGTGCACGATATGTACGCAATTATCAAAACCGGCGGTAAACAGTACAAAGTTTCCGAAGGCGACGTGATCTACGTTGAAAAACTCGGCGTAGCTGACGAAGAAACAGTAACATTTAACGAAGTGTTAGCTGTAGGCGAAGGCGATTCCTTAAAAGTTGGTTCTCCCTTTGTTGACGGTGCTACCGTTACAGCAAAAGCTTTAGTTGCTGAAGGTAAAGGCAAAAAGATCATTGTTTTCAAGTATAAGCCGAAAAAAGGCTACCACAAAAAACAAGGTCACAGACAGCCTTTCACAAAAGTTGTAATCGAAAAGATTAATGCTTAATCGTTATGACGAAGATTAACATTTATCGAAAAGGGAAAGACATTGTAAAATATCTTGTAGATGGGCACACGGGTTACAAAGATCAGGGTGAAGACGTTATCTGCGCTGCGGTTTCCGCGCTCTCTATGAACGCCTTAAATGGTCTTACAGATGTAATTGGAATTCAGGTTGGATACGAAGTGCGCGACGGATATTTAGAGTGTATTCTTCCGGAAGAACTTTCAGAAGAAGAACGAAAGAGCGCAAATGTGCTTTTAGAAGCACTCGTTTTGTCTTTCGAAAATTTAGAAGAACAGTACGGAAAGTATATAACCATTAGAAAACTGGAGGTGTAAGTATGCTTAACATTAACATTCAGTTATTTGCTCACAAAAAGGGTGTTGGTTCTACAAAGAACGGCCGTGATTCTGAAGCAAAACGTTTAGGTGTTAAAAAGGCAGACGGTCAGAGCGTTCTCGCAGGTAACATTCTGGTTAGACAGAGAGGAACAAAAATCCATCCCGGTACCAACGTTGGTAAAGGCGGCGACGATACATTGTTCGCTTTAGTTAACGGAAAAGTAAAATTCGAGAAGTTCGGCAGCGGTAAAAAACGCGTAAGTGTTTACGAGGACGTAACCGCATAATTTTAACATAGGCTTTTAAATCCCCGCGTGATTTTCACGCGGGGATTTTTTTGGTTTTTCTCGCAAGAAAGTCTAGATTTTTTAGCGAATTTGTGATAAAATATTATAGAATATGATAACTTTGTGATAAGGCTAGGCACAAAGAAAAATAAAGAAATAAAGCACGAGAAAAAACCACAGGAGGTACTACCTGTTATGGCGAATAAAGAAACAAAGAAAAAGGGCGGAAAGAAACTTACCGTCAAAGATAAAAAAACAACATTGCGTGAGAAAAAACCGGCAGGCAAAAAAAGAACTGCTCCGGTAGCAAAAAAGAAATCGGAAGAGGCAATCCGCGCCGAAAAGAGAAACGATTATGTTTGTTTAATCGTCTTGGTATGCGGCATTTTGCTTGGTGTCTTTTTATATTTTAAAGATGACGGTTTCTTAGGAAAACTCATAAAAGATTTCTTACTCGGACTTTTTGGAAGTCCTGTATATCTTTTGCCGGCATTTTTAATTGTAAACGGCATTCACCAAGCGGCGAAAAAGAATTACGAACAGTACAAAACAAAATACATACTGTTTTCTGTAGGAATGTTTCTGTTTTCCGTATTGTTCCATATTTTTGCAAGAGAGAAAGCCTCCCCGGTTGACGTGGGAAATATGATTGCAAATTACAAAGCAGGAATGGATGCAATTGGCGGGGGACTCGTTGGCGGATTTATTGCTGATCTTTTGCGCGCGCTTGTTGGTCAGGTGGCGTCTGCAATCTTGCTCATCGCAGGACTTGTGTGCCTGAGTATGAGTTTTGTAAACTGGTCGCCTGTAAAAGCGCTCTTAAACCTTATTAAGAACACCTATGAAAAAACAGAAGAAACAAGAGAGCTTGCAAAAGATAAACTCCGTGCGAAAAAAGGAACAAAGACAGAGCCGGAAGGACAAGATGGGTTCTCGCTTTTTGCAGATGGTGACATTGGTGTTGAAGAAGATAAAAAAGATAAAAAGGGAAAAGCAAAGAAAGACATGCAGGAAACGCAGGAATTTTCTTTTGATGGAGACATTCCGGCGATTGACGAAATTATTGACACGGCGATTCCACTTCCGACTGACCACGATGCGCCGCCGGCAGAACATACAGAAGCACCTGAGCCAAACCCGATTTCTCCTGTTTCTGAGATGAATTTAGGAACAGAAACTCTGGAAGCAGAAGAAGCACCTGAGCCGAAGTATGTAGATGCTCCTGAACGTCTGACTGGCATGGAAGACGTGTCAGAGGAAATGGAAAAAGTGTTTGAGCGTATTCCGTATACCTTCCCGTCTGTCGATCTTTTGGAAGATCCAAGCATGGGCGGCGAAGATGCAAACTCCAGAACAGAACTCAGAGAAACCGCGCAAAAACTTATCACGACCTTAAAGAGCTTTAATGTAGATGCAAAACTTTTAAATGTCAGCAAAGGACCGACGGTTACAAGATATGAACTCGTTTTGGGAGAAGGCGTTAAGGTAAGTAAAGTCGCAGGCCTCGCAAACGACCTTGCACTTCGTTTGGCAGCACAAACCGTTCGTATAGAGCCCGTTCCGGGAAAAGAAGCCATCGGTATTGAAATCCCGAACAAAACGGTAAGCATGGTAAGAATCAAGGAAGTAATCGATTCAAGCGATTTTCAGAACTTCAAATCAGACTTAGCATTTGCGATGGGTAAAGATATTTCCGGTAAAAACATCATCTTTAACCTTTCCAATATGCCACACGTCTTAATTGCCGGTTCTACCGGTTCCGGTAAGAGTGTGTGTATTAATACATTAATTACAAGTTTAATTTATAAAGCAGACCCGAACGACGTAAAACTTTTGATGGTTGACCCGAAAGTGGTTGAACTTGGTATTTATAACGGCATTCCGCACCTTTTGATTCCGGTCGTTACCGAGCCGAGACGTGCTTCCGGTGCGCTTTATTGGGCGGTGCAGGAAATGCTCCGCAGATATTCGCTTTTTGCAGATAACAATGTCCGTGACATCAAGGGTTATAACAGTATGATAAAAGCAAATGGCGGAGAAGAGACGCTTCCGCACATCGTCATTATCATCGACGAGCTCGCAGACCTTATGATGGTTGCGCCGAACGAAGTGGAAGATTCCATCTGCCGTCTTGCACAGATGGCGCGTGCTGCAGGTATGCACTTAGTCATTGCAACGCAGCGTCCGTCTGTTGACGTTATCACAGGTTTAATTAAAGCCAATGTGCCGTCAAGAATCGCGTTTGCAGTTTCTTCTCATATCGATAGCCGTACGATTTTAGACGGTAGCGGTGCAGAAAAACTTTTAGGTCGCGGTGATATGCTCTTTAAGCCGGTTGGCGCAAATAAACCCTTAAGAATCCAGGGCGCGTTTATTGATGATAAAGAAGTTGAGCGTGTGGTAAACTTTATTAAAGGAGACCGCGAAGCAAGATACGATGAAGATATTATTGAAAAGATTGATGCCGGAAAGCCCGTAAATATCACAGACGAACTTTCCGATCCGTCAGATAACGACGAACTTCTTCCGCAGGCAATTGAAATTGCGGTAGACACGGGTAAAATCTCCGCATCGCATCTTCAGAGAAAGTTAAAAGTCGGATTTTCGAGAGCATCAAGAATGATTGACCAGATGCAGGAGCGCGGCATCATCAGTCCGCCGGACGGATCAAAACCGCGTGAAGTCTTGATTTCAAAAGACGAACTTTTAGAAATGGAAGCAAGAGGAACGCTTTAAGAAGCGAGGGACACGAAATGATTTATGCAGACCGGGGATTTCTTCCCGTTTCAAAAGAGGATATGGAATACCTGGGTTGGGATGAACTTGATTTTCTCTACATCTGCGGTGATGCATATGTAGATCATCCGAGCTTCGGTCATGCAATCATTTCGCGTGTGCTCACAGCGGAAGGATTCAGGGTGGGTATCGTACCGCAACCGGATATTTCGAAAAAATCCTCTATCACCCATATGGGAACGCCTCGCTTAGGCGTTTTAATTAGTGCCGGCAATATGGATTCCATGGTGAATCACTATACGGTGTCGAAGAAAAAACGCACAACAGATGCATATTCTCCGGGTGGTGTGATGGGACTTCGTCCTGACCGCGCGACGATTAGTTATGCAAACCTTGCGCGCCGAACGTTCGGAAAAATCCCGATTTTAATCGGTGGAATTGAAGCAAGTCTCAGGCGTTTTGCACACTACGACTATTGGCAGGACGGCGTGCGCCGCTCGATTTTGGACGATTCCGGCGCAGACCTTTTGATGTATGGTATGGGCGAAAACTCGATTCGCGAGATTGCCCGTGCATTAGACCGCGGAAGTGATGTGAAAGATCTTCGTTCCATCCGCGGAACTTGTTATCTCACAAAAGATATCTCGCATTTAAAATCTTATGTGGAAGTTCCGTCTTTTGAAGAAGTAAAGACAGATAAATATAAGTACGCTTTAGCGGAAAAAATAGAACACGAAGAGCAGGACCCGATTCGCGGAAAAACCGTTGTACAAAAACACGGAGATAGATATTTAGTGCAACTTGCGCCCGCGCTTCCGCTTTCGCAGAAACAGCTCGACAGCGTATATGAACTTCCCTACACAAGAACGTATCACCCGATGTATGAAAGCATGGGAAAAATCCCTGCGATTGAAGAAGTGCAGTTTAGTTTATCTTCTGTTCGCGGATGCTTTGGCGCTTGTAACTTTTGCGCGCTTGCATTTCATCAGGGAAGAATCATTCAGGCAAGAAGCAATAGGTCAGTAGAAAAAGAAGCAGATAGCCTCATTTCACATCCTGACTTTAAAGGATATATCCACGATGTCGGAGGGCCGACCGCAAACTTTAAACATACCGCTTGTGAAATTCAGAAAAAACGCGGTACATGTAAAGAAAGGCAGTGCCTTTTCCCGACGCCTTGCAAGAACCTCGACCCCGACCACAGTGAGTATTTAGAACTCCTTCGCGCACTTCGAAAAAAAGAAGGCGTGAAAAAAGTATTTGTGCGCTCGGGTATACGGTTTGACTATTTGTTAGAAGATAAAAACGATGAATTCTTTACAGAACTTGTAAAACATCACGTAAGCGGACAGTTAAAAGTTGCACCGGAACACGTATCACCAAACGTTTTAAAATATATGGGAAAACCTAAGCGTGAGGTGTATGATAAGTTCTGCGATAAGTTCTATGAGATTAATCGAAAACTTAAAAAAGAGCAGTATTTAGTTCCCTATTTAATGTCGAGCCATCCCGGCAGCACATTAAATGACGCGATAGAACTGGCGCTATATTTAAAGAAAAATAAACTGACGCCACAACAAGTGCAGGATTTTTATCCAACACCGGGCACGGTGTCTACGTGTATGTTCTACACAGGGCTTGACCCGAGAACGCTAAAACCCGTTTATGTGGCAAAAACACCGGAAGAAAAAGCAATGCAAAGAGCACTGCTTCAATATAAAAACCCGTCAAATTATCATTTGGTATTAAAGGCGTTAAAAGAGGCAGGACGGGAAGATTTAATTGGCTTTGAAAACCACTGCCTGATTAAACCAAAATACAAACAGAAAACCGGAGGAAAAGAAAATGGAAGCAAAAATTCTGGACGGAAAGGCCGTATCCCTGAGAATAAAGGAAGAACTAAAGGCGGAAGTCGAAACCTTGAAAGAAAAGGGAATAAAACCCGCGCTGGCAGTCATCATCGTGGGAGATGACCCGGCATCGAAAGTTTATGTAAGAAATAAAAAACTTGCCTGCGAATTTTGCGGGATTGAGTCTTTAGAATATGCACTTCCTGCGACCACAACGCAGGAAGAACTCATCGCGCTTATAAAAAAACTCAACGAAGATAAAAACGTCAGCGGCATATTGTGTCAGTTGCCGCTTCCGAAAGGTTTAGACGAAGAAGCGGTCATTAACACCATTTGCGCCGAAAAAGATGTGGATGCATTCCATCCCGTAAATGTGGGCAAAATTATGATTGGAAACTTTGATTTTCTTCCGTGCACACCTGCTGGCGTAATGGAACTTATTAAAGAAAGCGGCATTGATGTAAGCGGCAAAAAGTGCGTAGTAGTCGGAAGAAGTAATATCGTAGGAAAACCGATGTCGATGCTTTTATTACACAAAAACGGAACAGTAACCGTTTGCCACTCAAGAACAAAAGATTTAAAGAAAGAATGCTTAGAGGCAGACATTTTGGTTGCTGCAGTTGGCGTGCCGGAATTAATCAAAGGTGATATGATTAAAGAAGGCGCCGTTGTGATTGATGTTGGAATGAATCGCTTAGAAGACAAACGCTTAGTCGGCGATGTTGATTTTTCCGAAGCAAAGGAAAAAGCTTCTGCCATCACACCCGTTCCCGGCGGCGTTGGACCGATGACGATTGCGATGCTCATGAAAAACACGGTGAAAGCCGCAGAATTAAACCAAACCGGAAAATAATTTTTGGAGGATTTTATGCCTGAAAATATTTTAGACGTATCGGATATTAATGTTGGTCTCCTCTTTGGGGATTTTGACGCGAATATCAAAATGATTGAAAAAGAACTGGGCGTATCCGTTTCTGCCCGTGGCGGAGCATTAAAAATTGACGGAGACGAAGGAGCAGTGACGCTTGCAACAAGAGTACTTCGTTCTTTGGCGGATGCAGTTTCTCGCGGCGAGCAAATCGGCGAGCAGAAGATTATGTATGCAATTTCTCTTGCAACGGAAGGGGAAGAGGCAAAACTTTCAGAGGCAAGTGGCGATTGCGTTTGCGTAACGGCAAAAGGAAAGCCTATTCGCTCAAAAACACTCGGCCAAAAGCAGTATATTGAAGCAATGAATGAAAATGCCGTGGTATTCGGCATTGGCCCTGCCGGTACCGGGAAAACATATCTCGCCGTTGCAAAGGCGGTTTCAAGTTTTCGCAAAAAAGAAGTGAGCCGCATTATCATCACGCGTCCCGCTGTGGAAGCAGGTGAAAAGTTAGGATTTTTACCCGGTGATTTGCAGATGAAGGTTGATCCCTATCTTCGTCCGCTCCATGATGCGCTCTACGATATGATTGGCGTTGAAAGTTATAATAACTACGTGGAAAAAGGTGCGATTGAAGTTGCGCCCCTCGCATACATGCGCGGAAGAACGCTTGATAATGCGTATATTATTTTAGACGAAGCGCAAAACACAACGCCCGAACAGATGAAGATGTTTTTAACCCGAATCGGTTTTGGTTCAAAGGCAATCATCACGGGTGATGTAACGCAGATTGACCTTCCTGACGGGAAAAAATCCGGTTTGGTGGAGGCGTCTAAAGTGCTTTCCGGCATCGAGGGTATTGCATTTTGCAGTTTTTCGCATAAAGATGTTGTAAGACACCCGCTCGTTATGAAAATCATTCAGGCGTATGAAAAATACGGTCAGAAACAAGCGGCGCGTGAAGAAAAAAGAGCGCAGGAGAAAAAGGAAAGAAGACAGCAGAGAGGAAGAAATTCATGATTACGCTGATTTGGGAAAACGAGCAAGAAAAAATTGAAATTTCGGAAGAACTTGTAGACACTTTAAAAACTTGCATGGAAGAAACTCTGCGACATGAAGAATTTACTGATAATGTTGAAATCAGTTTGACGTTTACGGATAATGAAGGCATCCGCGAAGTGAATAAAGAAACCCGCGGCATTGACCGCCCGACGGATGTCTTATCTTTCCCGCTTTTGGAAACCGAAGAAGATGGTACACTTGTTATTTACGACGAAGATTTCGTAGGCGACGTACTTCCTTTGGGAGATATTTTGCTTTCCGTAGAAAAAGCCACACAGCAGGCAGACGAATTCGGGCATACATTTTTAAGAGAGGTCGCATTTTTAACGGTGCACTCGATGCTTCATCTTTTGGGCTACGACCATGAACGTGGCGAAAAAGAAGAAAAAGAAATGTTTGAAAAGCAGGAAGAAATTTTAGAACTTTTGAACATTAAGAGATAGGAGATTCACATGGATTTTAAAAAATACTATTTTTTACCGTTTTTGGATTATTTGATTTCACTTCTTATTTGTATTGTATTTACGATGTTTTTTGGCTCGTGGTTCGGGTTTAAACTTTTCGGCATTTTGATGGGCGTAATTTTAACATTTGTTATGTGTGGATGCGTGTATTCAAGAATGTGGAAGTTAAGTCGCAAAAATACGCGCTACGGATATGGTTTAGAAAAAAACGCAGGAATGAAATTTGTGCTTCCTTTGGCGATTGTAAGTTTCCTCATTGCACTTTTTTATCTTTTGGGAAAATACAACATCATTCCGATGGACCAAATTGTAAAAACCTATTACGAATTTCCGGATAACCTTCCGAGACAGGCGGTACATATTGATACTTTCAGTTATCTAACGATTTTTGCTCGGTTCTGGTTTTCGTATCTTTTAGGATTTGGGGGCGAAGTTCCGCCCGTTTTGATGTTTTTTGCAAGCGCTTTAATTTTCGTGTCCGGTGCAGTAGGATTTTCTTTTGGCGCAAAGGATAAATCGGTTTTAACGGAATACACAAAAGTGTCCGCGAAAGTGAAAAAGAAGTTCAACGAGTAGTGGAAATAAGAAAAAAGTGTTGACATAGCAGGAAAAACGTGTTATAATACACAGTAACTGAATAAAAAAAGCGAGGAAGAGAAG
>JAZRET010000197.1:0-5050 GCA_045660945.1 Congzhengia sp. | reverse complement strand
GGACAGGAAATGGATGACCATTATTTCGGTACCATCAAACCGAGAGTCAGCGCATTCATGAAAGAACTCGATGAAGAACTCTGGAAACTTGGGGTTTTAGCCAAAACAGAACATAACGAGGCGGCTCCTGCACAGCACGAACTTGCCCCGATTTATACAACAACCAACATCGCGGCAGACCATAATCAGCTCATTATGGAACTCATGCAGAAACTTGCACATAAATATGATTTGGCATGCTTGCTTCATGAAAAACCGTTTGCCGGTGTGAACGGTAGCGGTAAACATAATAACTGGTCGCTTTCTACCGACACGGGCATAAATTTACTCGAGCCCGGAGATTCTCCGATGGAAAATGCGCAGTTTTTACTGTTCTTAGTAGCAGTAATCAAAGCGGTGGACGAGTATCAGGAACTTTTACGTGTTTCCGTTGCAACTGCCGGAAATGACCACAGACTCGGCGCTGCAGAAGCACCGCCTGCGATTGTTTCGATGTTTTTGGGTGATGAACTCGAAGAAGTTTTAAAGGCAATTGTGAATGAAGATGAAAACTATGTACACCACGGAAAAGAAGAATTTGAAGTTGGTGTATCTGTCCTTCCGAAAATCTCGAAAGACACAACCGACAGAAACCGTACTTCGCCTTTTGCATTCACCGGTAATAAATTTGAATTCAGAATGCTTGGCTCTGAAAGCTCTATTTCTGATGCCAATGTTGTAATCAACACCATCGTGGCAGAAGAACTTTGTCGCTTTGCAGATGCCTTAGAATTAAGCCCGACGGTTGAAGAGGATTTACACTCTTTAATCAAGGCAACGGTAGAAAAGCATAAACGTATCATCTTTAACGGAAACAGTTACAGTAAAGAATGGGAAGAAGAAGCGGCACGCCGCGGTCTTTACAATTTAAAAACCACTGCCGAAGCACTACCTTACTTTGTGCTTGATAAAAATATTGAACTTTTTGCAAAGCATCATATTTTCACAGAAGTAGAACTTCGTTCCCGTCTTGAAATTTTGTTGGGACACTATAGCAAAACCGTGAACATTGAAGCCTTAACGATGCTTGAAATGATTAAAAAAGAAATCATTCCGGCAACACTTCGTTATGTGAAAGATTTGAGTGAAATCGTTACAATGAAGCAGGGTTTTAACTTCTCCGTTGATGCAGATGTCGAAACAGATCTTTTAAAGAGAATTTCTTCTGTTCTTTCTTCTTTATACCAAAAGACAGAGAAATTTGAAAAAGATATGCAAGGTGTTTTGAACTTAAAAGACGATGCAGAGGCATTGGCAAAGTATTACGGCTCTGTGATATTAGAAGATATGAAAGAAGCAAGACAAGATGCGGACGAACTCGAAACATTAGTGGGCGAAGAGTATTGGCCGTTCCCGACATATGGAGAACTTCTGTTCGGCGTAAAATAAGATTTATAGAGAGAACCGACCGAAAAGGTCGGTTCTTTTTGGAGGAACTATGGATTACATAGAAGTTACCGATTTTATTAATCAAGCAAAAAAGTTTGGTTCAAGACTTGACCTGACAAGAATTACAAAACTTTGCACACTTTTGGGAAATCCGCAGGAAAAGTGTAAGTTTGTGCACGTTGCAGGAACAAACGGAAAAGGCTCTGTTTCTGTTTGTCTTTCTCACATTTTAACGGAGGCGGGGCTCAAAACCGGTCTTTACACATCTCCGTTTATCTATGAATTCAATGAGCGCATCCAAATAGACGGCGTACCGATTTCTGATAACGATTTAAGGCGTATGATGGAAAAAGTGAAAGCGGCAACAGAAAAAATGCTCTCTTTGGGCGATGAACACCCCACAGAATTTGAACTTATCACCGCACTTTCATATTTATATTTTGCAGAAAAGAACTGTGATATCGTTGTGCTCGAAGTGGGACTCGGCGGAAGACTCGATGCCACGAATGTTATAAAAAAACCGCTTGTTTCCGTCATTACATCAGTAAGCTTTGACCACACAGAGTATCTGGGAGAAACGCTCGCTGAAATTGCGTGGAATAAATGCGGTATTATTAAAGAAAATTACCCCGTGGTCTCTTATCCGTATCAGGCAGAAGAAGTGTATGGGGAAATTGAAAAAACAGCAAGAGAGAAAAATTGTGCGCTTTATATTCCGGAAAAAGAAACGCTCGAAATTCAAAAAACTGACCTTTCGGGAAATCTCTTTTCCTATCAGGGAGAAATGTATGAAACGGCGCTTGTGGGCGAGTTTCAGGTAAGAAACGCACTTGTCTCAATTGAAACGGCAAAGGTTTTAGCGCGCGAAGGGTATGAAATTGAAACGTGCCATATCAAAGAAGGACTTAAAAAAGCAAAATGGCCGGCGCGGTTTGAAGTTTTAAGGAAAAGCCCCACGGTAATTTGCGACGGTTCTCATAATGAAGACGGCATGCGTGCATTTGTAGAAACGGCAAAGGCGGCGCTCAAAGGGGAAAAAGTCATTTGTGTGTTTGGCATGCTAAAAGACAAAAACTACGAAGCGTGCCTAAAAGATTTATCTGAAATCTCTGATACCGTGATTTGCACAGAAGTGGATAATATCCGAAAAGAAATGGTAAGTGCACTCGGAAAAACAGCGCGAAAGTATTTCAAGACAGTATACGAAGAAGCAGATAACGAAAAAGCGGTTGCGTTTGCGAAAAAACTCGCAAAGAAAGAAGACGCAATTGTTTGCCTCGGCTCTTTATATATGATGAAAAATATGAAAGATGCCGTAGAAAAATTGTTTTAACTGTTGACAAGGCACGAAAAACGTGCTAGAATAAGTGTAACCAACAGGGGAGCTTATGAAATAGGCTGAGAGGAAGATGAAATCTTCGACCCTTATACCTGATTTGGATAATGCCAACGAAGGAAGAATCTTGTGTCTTTTATTTCGGTGTACCCAAATTGGGTGCACCGTTTTTTATATAGTAAGAAATTGTAATTTCTTATTATTTTGCGGCCGCACGAGACATCAAGATATCAGGTTTAAGAGAAATCGGTTTACGAAAAAAGAAGCCCCTGAATTTATATTCAGGAAAGAAGGAAACAAAATGAAAAAAATTGAAACAAGGCGACTTACGGTAAGTGCCGTGATGATTGCACTTGGTGCTGCCTTAAGTATGGTGCGCGTGTTTGAACTTCCGCTTGGCGGTTCGATAACGCTACTCAGTATGTTACCCATCTGCACCATTGCAATTTGCTATGGAACGCGTTGGGGTTTAACCTGCTCCGTGCTCTACGCCTTCGCACAAATTGGGCTTGATATGGGAAAACTCATGGGCTATGGTATGACAGCAAGCATCTGGGTTGGATGTTTGGTTTTTGATTATATCATCGCCTTTGGAGGACTAGGACTCGCGGGTTTGTTTTCTAAAAAGGGGACTTTCGGGATTTCTTCCGGAATTTTCCTTGCGCTTTTAGTGCGATTTATATCACACTTTATATCTGGTGCTATTTTATTTGGCGTATTTGCACCGGAAGGATGGAACGTGTATTTTTATTCGCTTTGCTATAACGGAAGTTATATGCTTCCGGAACTTATTTTCACTATGATTGGGGCGGTGCTGCTGTACCGTATGCCGCAGGTGAAAAAGCTAATTGACGCGTAAAATAAAATAAGAACGGCTACCGCAAATTTTGCGGTAGCCGTTTTTTTCTTTTAAAAGAATTCTATCATAAATTAAGCAGATGTTGACAAAGTATACATATATGTTATAATTATTAACAGAAGTATATAAAAAGTATACACAAATTAGAATATTCAGATTTTAAGGAGGTCAAAGGATAATTTTAAAATCGCAACATTTATAAAAATAGTTTAAATTTTATGGCAAATTATTGACAACTTCATCGATTTTCGCTTTTTTGTGGTACAATAATAGTATCAAAACGAAAGGAAGTTGTTACAATGAAGTTAACCAGAGAACGCATACAAAAGTTTCAGCAATATCTTTGGGAAGAAGAAAAGTCCCAAGCGACAATAGAAAAGTATATCCGTGACATAACAGCCTTTTATTCGTGGTATGGTAATGGCGAATTAACAAAACAAACGGTACTTTTGTATAAGGTGCACCTTCTGGAAGATTATGCACCGGCATCTGTGAATTCTGTACTATCATCACTCAATAGTTTTTTTGAATTTAATGAGTGGCAAGTGTTAAAGGTAAAAATGCTCAAAATTCAAAGACAACTCTTCGCAGAACGAGAAAAAGAACTTACAAAAGCAGAGTATGAACGATTATTAGATGCGGCGATGAAAAAACAAAATAAAAAATTATATTATATCATGCAAACAATATGCTCCAGCGGAATTCGAGTTTCGGAATTAAAGGAAATTACGGTTGAGGCGGTTCATGCACAGAGAGCAACCATTCGATGTAAAGGGAAAATGCGTGTGGTAATATTGCCTAAAGCGCTATGTAAATTGCTTTCTCGCTATGCGAAAGAACAAAAAATAGAGCAAGGTCCCATTTTTGTTACGAGAACAAGAAAACCACTTGATCGCTCCGCAATCTGGAAAATGATGAAGAGTCTTTGTGAAAGTGCAAGAGTAGCAAAAGAAAAAGTTTTTCCGCATAATCTCAGACATTTGTTCGCCCGAACATATTACTCTTTACAAAAAGATATTGTAAGACTTGCGGATATTTTAGGACATTCCAGTATCAATACTACGAGAATTTATACGATGGAATCAGGAGAAATTCACAGACAACAAATTCAAAGACTAGGACTTTTGCGGACATAAATAAAAAATCCACATAATCGAAATTATGTTGCAGGCAAATACTCTAACAAGGCAAAGACATCATGGCAAATATCATTCTATTTCATTTTAAAACAAAAAACGACAATCTTCTAAGACCGGGTTTTGTGATGTTTATATAACCGGTCTACTTTGTCGTGCCTTTTTTTACTGTAAAGTAACAAATTTTTATAAAAATAGTTGCAAACCATTGACAAACACTCCTGGATATGATATTATCATACACGTTAAGTGATGATTTTAATATTTTTCTCCACATAATTTCGATTATGT
>JAZRET010000196.1:0-5129 GCA_045660945.1 Congzhengia sp. | reverse complement strand
TAATTCCGTTCGCCATTGGTGCGCGGTGTAAATTTTTTCTTAAAATTTCGTGCGTGCGCTCGTTCGTGTAGGTTAAGTAGCAATTCACGCGATTAATCGGCGGCGTCTTTGTCATGAATGAAAAATTTTGCGGAGGTTCGTCGCCGCGTTGAATTTCCATTTTATCGAAGTCTAAAGTTCGTCCGTCAACCCGCGCAGGCGTTCCAGTCTTAAAGCGCATGAGTTTTACGCCCAAATTTTTCAGCGCACTTGAAAGTTTAATCGCCGCACGCTGACCGTTTGGACCTCCGTCGAAGATACTCTCGCCAATTATAATTCTTCCGCTCAAATAAGTGCCGCTTGCTAAAATTACTGCGTCTGCTAAAAAAGTTTCGCCAGTTTCAGCACTTACACCGACGATTTTATTTTCCTCAACCAAAATATTTTCTATCAATAACTGTTTTAAGTCCAAGCCGTGAACGTTCTCGCAAAAATTTTTCATGACGGCTTGATAAATTTTTTTGTCGGCTTGAGCACGCAACGCTTGAACGGCAGGACCTTTTCCAGTGTTCAGCGTGCGAAATTGTATGCAAGTTTCATCGGCGGCAATTCCCATTTGTCCACCAAGCGCGTCAATTTCTCTGACTAAGTGTCCTTTGGCAGGTCCTCCGATTGACGGATTGCACGGCATCATCGCCAAATTTTCTAAAGATAAAGTCGTCAATAAAGTTTTACAGCCGAGCCGCGCACTCGCAAGAGCCGCCTCAATTCCAGCGTGCCCCGCACCGATTACTATAACGTCGTATTTTTCCGCGATAAACAAATTTTCCCCTCCTACAATAATTTTCTTGAGTGTAACCCTCATTAAAAAAACCGTCAAGATGACGACTTAAAAATTTAACTTAAAATTAGATATGGATACAGATAATTTTTGTCGCCTGCGCGGCGAAAATGTCCACTCTACGAAATTCGTTATTTAGGATTTTGTAAATCACTCCTCCAAAACCACTTTCAAAACCAATTTTCAGCCTCGAAAGCCATAAAAAACTTTTTTCGGCGATGATTTTACTGTTCAAAGCCGCTGTGATATAATTTCAGCAAAAATTTTGGAGTGAATCATCATTAACAGATAAAATTTCTCTCGACTTGGCTCTTTCGACTTAATCATCGTGATTTTCGCGCTCAATGCGGCTGTCGTCGGTTCATCTGTCCAAATTTTTATCGGCGTGGGCAAATGTCACACCTACGAATCATAAAATCAGCAAATCGCGATGATTCGTTCTCAAATGACGCTCAAAAACTCGCGAGCGTCTGCCTCAAGGCTTTTTCGTTCAGATTTCAAGATTTTAAGGAGGTTACGAAATGAAAAAATTTTTTACGGCGTTGACGTTCGCGCTCGCAGTCGCTATTTTCCTTCCATCGATGAATTGCGAGGCTTTAGATTACTATGTCGGTAATTATGACGACGGATCAAAGGCGTATTTGATGACTGATACTATCAAAAAAGTAGTAACAGGTGAGGAATGGCATAATGGAAGAAAATATTATGCTTTTGAATACGAGTGTACAATTAAAGCAGTTTATTCAAATTCCAGTATTATACATATTTCCTATGTCGTGATACCTGACCCGGAATTATGGATTGTAAAAGACGGAAAAAGATTTACACGGGACGAAATGAAACGGATATGGAATAACCATAATTCAGTCGAATATCGTATATATGATTATTTAAAGAATGAATATAAGTTTACTTGTTAACTCAGCACCATTATTTTATAGCTATTAAAGTAGGATACAGTGTGAACTTTTTTACGGCTATTAATTGGAGACTGTTAACATGAAAAAATCCCTTCGGCGGACTGTCGGAGGGTTTTTTCTTGTTCATTTTACAAAATTCAGTATGGCGTATTTTGTATTTTGAGCCGAAAAATCTGCCCAGAAAACACGTGGTATTTTTTTATGCCCTTAAAAGCCGCGTCATGACGCCATTTTTCAGATTGCAGAAATTCAGTATAGCGAATTTCGTATTTTGAGCCTTTCACGGAGGATTTTTTGTGCTATAATCTCTCGCGGAGGTGAAAATTATGATTTTCGATGACAGACGTACTCTAAGAACCATTAACGAAGCTCCCGACGACCATATCATCAAAATTTTCTTCTATCTAGCCTTTCATCAGCCCGAAGACGGCACTCGCGGCTATGTTATCGACAAAACTCAACTTCAATTCGATTTGAAACTCGGCAGAACCAATTTTTTAGTCGCTCTGCGCTGGTTGAAGGAAAATACCGTTGTAAACGAGTTAAAATTGCTCGAAGCGTCTGATTTTATGGTTAATCCTTATATCGTGATGAATAATGGCAATAGAGACGAACGAATTGCCGAATGGAATCGCCGCATTTATCTTGCAGACGCCCAAATCAGGAAAAATCGCGAACGCAGACGCCGTGAACAACTTAAAAAGCAAAATCAGTAAAAAAAATTCCCCAACGTTCATAATCGAACGTCGGGGATAAATTTTTTTCGGTTCAAATGTTGTCGCAGATAATTTCAGTAACTTTTTCTGTGCCGATACGCTTAAATCCGTCAGAATAAATGTCAGCAGTGCGCCAACCGTCCGCCAAAGTCTTGTCAATCGCCGTCTCAATCGCTTTAGCCGCCGATTCTTCCTTCAAACTGTATCTGAGCAACATTGCCGCGCTTAAAATCGTTCCCATCGGATTTGCAAGGTCTTTACCGGCAATATCGGGCGCGGAGCCGTGAATCGGTTCATAAAGGCTGGTGAGTTCGCCGATTGACGCGCTGGGCATTAAACCTATCGAACCGCCGATAACTGACGCCTCGTCGCTCAAAATATCGCCAAAAATGTTGTTCGTGACGATAACATCAAACTGTTTCGGGTTCAAAACGAGTTGCATAGCCGCATTGTCAACGTAAAGATGATTCAGTTCAACGTCGGGGAAATTTTTCGCCATATCGTTGACAACTTTGCGCCAAAGACGACTTGCCGCCAAAACATTCGCCTTATCGACCGAAGTAACCTTGCCGCGACGGATTTTAGCCGTTTCAAATGCCAATTTTGTAATGCGTTCGATTTCGGGCACGGAATAAATCTCCGTATCCCAAGCCTGTTCGACTCCATTAATAAATTCCGACTCGCAACGCTTGCCGAAGTAAATTCCGCCGACTAATTCGCGAACGATAAGCAAATCGCAACCCGCAACGAGTTCAGATTTCAGCGGCGATGAATTTATCAGCTCATTATAAACTTTCGTCGGGCGCAAGTTAGCGAAAAGCCCCAAACCTTTGCGCAAACCAAAGATAGCCTTTTCGGGACGCAGATGAACGGGCAAATTATCCCATTTTTTACCGCCGACAGCTCCGAATAATACGCCGTCAGCCTTTTTGCAAGCGTCGAGAGCCTCATCAGTCAGCGGAGTGCCGAATTTTTCGTAAGAAGTGCCTCCCGCGTCGCGATAATCGAACTCTAAGCCGATATTGAACTTTTCATCGACTTTTTTAAGGACTTTGACGGCGGAGGCGGTTATTTCCTGTCCAATGCCGTCGCCGGGTATCACAACAATTTTTTTCATGTACAAATCTCCTTTTTGTAAAGAAAAATGGCTAGCGTAGAAAGAAACGCTAACCATTTCGATTTTGCGATTAAAAATCCTGCCGATTTATTTGCCCGCAAGGATTTTGTAGCCTGCAATGCGTTCTTCGGCGTCGTGCTGAGTTTTCTCGAACAAAGCCTGCGCGGCGTCGGGGAAATTGCGTTTAAGAGACGAATAACGGACTTCACCCATCAAAAATTCCTGGAACTTGGAGAAATCGGGATCTTTGCTGTCTAACGTGAAGGGATTCTTATTTGTGCCGACGAGTTGAGGATTATAACGCCAATTAGCCCAATAACCGCATTGAACAGCCAATTTTCCTTCTAATTGACTGGAACCCATGCCTTTTCTTATGCCGTGATTAATGCAAGGCGAATAAGCGATAATCAGCGACGGTCCGGGATAAGATTCAGCCTCGGTTATCGCCTTGAGCAACTGATTTTGATCCGCGCCCATAGAAACTTGCGCGACGTAAACATAACCGTAACTCATCGCCATTTTGCCGAGATCTTTTTTCTTAGTTTTCTTGCCCGTAGCGGCGAATTGAGCAATCGCGGCGGCAGGAGTGGCTTTTGAGGCTTGTCCGCCCGTGTTAGAGTAAACTTCGGTGTCGAAAACGAAAATATTAACGTCTTCGCCGCTCGCAAGCACATGATCCAGTCCGCCGTAGCCAATATCGTAAGCCCAACCGTCGCCGCCGAGAATCCATTGCGACCTTTTCACGAAGAAATCGCGATTATTATAGATTTTGTTGAGTAAAACGTCGTCGCCCTTCTGAATTTCAAGCAATGCAGTCAATTTATCTGCGCGGTCGCGAGTATTTTCGCTTACGTTAAGATTTTCGCGCCAATCGGTCAATGCGGATTTAAGTTCGTCCGAAATGTTGAGTTCAAGAGCTTTTTCAACGTCGTTTGCAAGCGTTTCACGGACAGCTTTGACGCCCAAGAACATTCCAAGCCCATATTCGGCATTATCTTCAAAAAGTGAGTTGCCCCAAGCGGGACCACGCCCGAATTGATTCTTAGTATAGGGCATTGCAGGTGCAGACGCGCCCCAAATCGACGAACAACCCGTAGCATTGGCAATCATCATTCTATCGCCGAAAAGTTGCGTCAAAAGCTTAGCGTAAGGAGTTTCACCGCAACCCGCGCAGGCTCCACTGAACTCAAACAGCGGTTTTTCAAACTGACTACCGATAATCGTAGTTTTTTTAGTCGGATTAGCCTTAGTCGGCAATTTTACGCCGTAATCAAAGATTTTCTGGCGAGCCTTAGCCGCATCGTCGAATTTAGCCATCTCAAGAGCCTGTTTCGGGCAAACTTGAGCGCAGTTGCCGCAACCTAAGCAGTCATACGTCGAAACAGCGATTGTTAAGTTGTTTCCGCGAGAAATTTTCGACGGAATAGCCTCCATGCCTTCGGGAGCCGCTTTAAGTTCTTCGGGCGTCGTGATAATCGGGCGAATGGCGGCGTGCGGACATACAAACGAACATTGATTGCAACCTATGCACTTATCTTTATCCCATTTCGGAACTT
>JAZRET010000195.1:0-8058 GCA_045660945.1 Congzhengia sp. | reverse complement strand
AGTTGGCAATCGCATTTATCTTGATTTTCCTAGTGTTGGCGCAACGGAGAATGTATTGATGGCGGCAGTTTTAGCAGAAGGGGTTACGGTCATTGAAAATGCAGCAGCAGAGCCGGAAATTTCAGATCTTGCGTCCTTTTTAAATCAAATGGGTGCACGCATTTCGGGAGCCGGAACAGACACGATCACCATTCATGGAGTAATGGAATTAAAGCCCATAACATATACCGTTATGCCCGACAGAATAGAAGCCGGAAGTTTTATGATTGCTGCGGCCATCACAAATGGGCATGTAAAAATTCAGGGTGCAGAAAGAATGCATTTAAAGCCGCTTACCGCGAAATTAGAGGAGATGGGTGTGGAACTCTTTTTCGGGACGGACTTTCTTTCGGTGAAAGGGAGAAACCTTTACACGGCAACAGACGTAAAAACCCTTCCGTTTCCGGGATTTCCAACCGATATGCAGGCACAGATGATGGCGCTTCTTGCAATTTCAAACGGCACGGGAATTGTCACAGAAACCGTGTTTGAAAACCGTTTTATGCACGCGCAAGAACTTTGCAGGATGGGTGCAAATATCAAGGTAGAAGGGCATTGTGCAGTAGTAGAGGGAAGAGAGAAGCTCACGGGTACAAAAGTTTCGGCAAGTGATTTGCGAGCAGGAGCGTCGCTTGTGTTGGCAGGGCTCGTCGCAGAGGGAACAACAGAAGTCTCGGAAATTTATCACATTGACCGCGGATACGAAATGCTTGATCAAAAACTCTCTGCTTTGGGAGCAAATATTGAACGAATTTCTTTTTAAAGATAAAAAAACGAGGCGCTTTGCACCTCGTTTTTTGTTTTAAATTATCTTTTATCAATCGGCACATAATCTGTGGTTTTCTGCACGTTTTTATATGCCGGACGGATGATTTTTCCGCCATAGGAGATTTCTTCAATTCTGTGTGCACACCAGCCGGCAACACGGGAGATGGCAAAGAGCGGAGTGTAAAGCTCAAGCGGAATATCCATGCACTGATATACAAAGCCGGAATAAAGGTCAACGTTTGCGCACATTGCTTTCGGACCTTTTTTCTTTGCAAAAATTTCCGGTGTGAGTTCTTCGATAAGACTATAAAGTTTAAAGTCTTTTTCGTTTCCGGTAGATTCTGCAAGTTCTTGCGCTTTTTTCTTAAGTTCTACGGCTCTCGGGTCGGAGTTGGTGTAAACCGCGTGACCCATACCATAAACAAGACCGGAACGGTCAAAGGCATCTTTATTAAGAAGTTTTTCGATGTGTGCGGCAACCTGATCGCGATCAGTGATGTCTGTTAGATTTTCTTTAAAGTCATCAATCATTGCACGAACCTTACGGTTTGCGCCACCGTGTTTCGGGCCTTTTAAAGAACCGATTGCGGCCGCGATTGCAGAGTAGGTATCTGTGCCGGAAGAAGAAACAACACGGGTTGTAAAAGTAGAGTTGTTACCGCCACCGTGCTCTGCGTGAAGAATCATCGCGATATCTAAAACCTTCGCTTCTAAATCCGTAAACTGATTATCTGGACGAATCATATAAAGGAAGTTTTCAGCAACAGAGAGATTCGGCTGAGGGTTGTGAATGTATAAACTCTGTCCGTCGATGTGATGTTTTTTCGCCTGATATGCATAAGCTGCCATCGTCGGCATCATAGAAAAGAGCGCGATAGATTGGCGGACAAGGTTTTCTAAACTCGTGTCATCAGGGTTTTTATCGTAAGAATACATAGAAAGTACGGAACGCGCCATTTTGTTCATGATGTCGTTTGCGGGGGTTTTCATAATCATATCCTCGCGGAAGCCGTCGGGAAGTGTACGCATTTCGCCAACCAATGCTTTAAAATCTGCGAGGTCTTTTGGAGAGGGAAGTCTGCCGAATAAGAGAAGATAGCAAACTTCTTCGTAGCCAAAGCGGTTTTCTTTTTCGCAGGCAGACACAATGTCTCTTACATCAATGCCGCGGTAGCTGAGTTTTCCTTCATCGGGAATACGGTCGTCTTCGTACATGATATAACCGTGCACCTGGCTGATGTTGGTTAAACCTGCCAAGACACCCGTTCCGTCGCTATTGCGAAGCCCACGTTTTACTTTATAGTTATTATAATGCGTAGGATCGATGCTTGTGTTTTCGCGCATAATGTCGCACCACTGACCCAGGGCATTTTTAAAATAAGCTTTATCGGTTTTTTCCATAGCTACACCCACTTTTACTCATAATAATAAAAGTATACATTATCTTGGGTAGAAAGTCAACTAAATTTTCCCTTTTTTACTGAAATGAAGGGGAAAATATACACTTTTTAATGTTTTTTTCAGAAAACAGTTGACACTTTCTTTGATTTTTATTATTATATAAAGTAAGTATTTTTGTGCGCTGTACACCCGCATGCAGCCATTTTTGAGAGAAATCGCGGGAAGAAAGGCTATGTTACTTATGAGAATGTCAAATTTATTTTTAAGCACATTGCGTGAGGTGCCTGCAGAAGCAGAAACCGTGAGCCATCAGCTCATGCTCCGCGCAGGAATTATCAGAAAACTCGCAGCAGGCGTATATTCTTACTTGCCGCTTGGTCTTCGTGTGCTTAAAAAGGTTGAAAATATTGTGCGTGAGGAAATGGATAATCACGGCGCGCAGGAACTTTTAATGTCTGCGCTGCTGCCTGCCGAGTCTTATCAAGCATCCGGCAGATGGGATGTGTTCGGCGCGAATATGTTCCGTTTAAAAGACAGAAACAGTCGTGATTTCTGCTTAGGACCGACACACGAAGAAATCTTTACAGACACCGTGAAATCGTGCCTTAGATCTTACCGTCAACTTCCGGTAACGCTTTACCAGATTCAGACAAAGTACAGAGACGAAAGCCGTCCGCGTTTTGGTGTTATTCGCGCGCGTGAATTCGTGATGAAGGATGCATATAGTTTTGACCGCACATGGGAAGGATTAGATGCTTCTTACGATAAAATGTATGACGCATACTGTAAAATTTTCGATCGTTTAAACCTTGACTACATCGTGGTAGATGCAGACTCTGGTGCGATGGGCGGTTCGGGTTCTCAGGAATTTATGGTGAAATCCGAAGTGGGCGAAGATACGATTTGCTACTGTCCTGCTTGCCAGTATGCCGCAAATGTAGAAAAAGCAGAATGTAAACTGACGGGCGCAGAAAAAAAAGCGAAAAAAGAAATTGAAAAAATCCATACCCCGAATGTAAAAACCATCGAAGAACTCGTGGAATTTTTAAACACAGACAGCACAAAATTTGTAAAAACACTTCTTTACACAGCGGGCGATAAAACCGTTGCCGTTATGGTGCGTGGCGACCGTGAAGTAAACGAAGTAAAACTTGCAAACTACTTAAATGTTCCCGGAGACGACCTTTTAATGTCTGCTCCTGAAGTGGTTATGGAAGCAACCGGCGCAAAAGTTGGTTTTGCAGGTCCTATCGGCATTAAAGTGCCCGTAATTATGGATAGAGAAGTGAGCGAAATGAGCAACTTCATCGTTGGTGCAAACGAAACAGATTATCATTTTGTAAATGTAAATACAGATGATTTTGAAGCAGAAGTTATCGACGTTCGCACAATTGCAGTCGGTGATCCTTGCCCGAAATGCGGTCAGCCGATTTCTACCACACAGGGTATTGAAGTTGGCCATATCTTTAAACTCGGAACAAAATATACAGAAGCATTAGATTGTACATATTTAGATGAAAACAGTGCATCTCAGCCGATGATTATGGGTTGCTACGGTATCGGTGTAAGCCGTACGATTGCGGCTGCAATCGAGCAGTTCAGCGATGAAAACGGTATCGTATGGCCGCTCGCAATTGCACCATACCATGTATCCGTTGTTCCTGTAAATGTAGACAACGAACTTCAGGCAAAAATCGCCGAAGAAATTTATGAAGCACTCAAAAAAGAGGGTATCGAAGTTTTACTCGATGACAGAAGCGAACGAGCAGGCGTAAAATTCAAAGATGCAGACTTAATCGGTATGCCGGTTCGTATTACCGTCGGTAAAAAAGCGGCAGACGGCATTTGCGAGTTTAAACTTCGCACGCAGGATGCAGCAGAAGATTTAACTGTAGAAGAAGCAATTAAAAAAGCCGTTGCATATATCAAAGAAAATTTGAAATAATAAGGGGAAGAAACAAATGAAGAAGTTGCTTTGTTTGGCTATGGTATTAGCGTTGGCCGCGAGTCTTTTTGCAGGTTGCGGTTGCGAGAAAAAGTACGCGCCGGAAGATGTTTCAGCAATTGAAAAGGCGAAAGAGAATGCTCCGGAAATTGAAGTAGAAAAGCCTGAGATTTCTGAGAACAAAGAAGTTGTAACTGCAGAAGAGGCGCCGGAAGTTTATATTGTTATGGATGAAGAAGGCGGTACAATGTGCTACCATTTAAAAGACTGTAAAACCATAAAAGGAAAAAATGCACAGCTTATTCCATGGGAAAATGTAAAAATGGTTGGATTCTGGCAGTGCCCTGAGTGCAATCCTCCCAGATACGAAGGATATGCAAACGGTGCAGAATAATTAAAATATGAAAGGGGTCATGTTGATGCGTGTCCCGAAACTGTGCGTGTGTTTTTTGACAGCGCTTCTGTTTTTTTCCGGTTGCGGAGATAAAACCGGAAAGGACGCTTTCAAAAAGACAAACGCAGAGATTACAAATGACACAACACTTGACCTTTGCATCATCAAAGCAGATACATTGAATCCTTTAAGGACCACGGTGAGACATAACGCCGCGGTCCTTTCTTTGCTTTATGACAGTTTATTTGTTTTAACGGATGAAAACGAGGCAGTGCCCGATTTGTGCACCAACCTTTCCGTTTCAGAAGACGGACGGAAAGTGACCGTTTCTATCCGCGAGAATGTGTTTTTTCATGACGGTACTCCTCTTAAACCGCAAGACGTCACATCTTCCGTAAACTTCATTTTATCATCGGATGGGTTTTATAAAGGCAGACTTTCATGTGTGGAAAAAGCGCAGACAAACGGTGAAAAAATAGAAATTTTTTTAAACAGGGATACAGAAAATGTATCTCGTCTTTTCGATTTTCCGATTTTACCGGAGAGGTTTTTAGAAGTGGTGGAAGAGGGAACTGTTTTACAAACGCCAATCATGGGTAGTGGGCTTTATTTTACGGAAGAATACCGTATCAATCGAGTGATAAAACTCAAACTAAATAAGAAGCATCATAGCGCAAGTGCTCCGGAGTATGAAACGATCAATATTCACCTTTTACCGGATGAGAAAACAGCGATTTATATGCTTGAGAATAAAGAACTGGACGTGATTTCTGAAAGTGTGCTGAGAGAAGAAGATTACGTGCCGCCAAACGGTATTTTATCAGCACCATTCCCGACAGAACGTTTGGTGTTTTTAGGAACGAAAAAGGAAAGAGTGGGAAGTTTCGTAACAAAAATACAACCTGCATTATTGAATTGGATTCTTGAAGAGGAGATTGGAAAACCCAAAAAAGAGCCACGAATGGCGAAGGAAATTTCTGAAAAAAAACAAGAAAAAATCACGCTTTTATATTGTCTTGACAGTTTTACGCAAACACGAACAGCGCAGAGAATTTTGCACATGGCAGAAGAGGAAGGAACCATTGTGATGGGTGAGGGAGTAGAAAAGAAACTCTATTTTTCCAAAATAAAAAACGGTTCGTATGATTTGTATTTAGGGGAAATGGAGGTTTTGCCCAATCGGGACGAAGATGATTTTTTGGAACTTCACAACAAAAACAGTCCTGCTAAAATCACAGGACTGTTTTATAAAAATGAAATGCTGTATTTTCATACCGGGGTAGAAATAAAAACAATAAAAAGTAAAAATCCGTATCTTTATTTTACGGGCAGACAGTGAACTTTTCAGCACGCCTTTGGAATCAAAAGCTTTCTGCCGATGTGAAGCGAATCGTCCTTTAAACCATTGGCACTTTTGATTTTATTTACGGAAGTTCTGTATTTTTTTGCAATATTCCAAAGCGTATCGCCTGCCTGCACAAAGTAAATAGTAAGAGCGGGGCACGCGCCATCTTCAGTTTCGTTATCCAGTTTTTCGCAAGCGGTTAAAATGGTTTTCGTAGCAGGAATGGTAAGTTTTGTATAAAGAGACATTGTGGAGGAGAGAATCACTTCTTCGTTTCCCTGTTTTTGACATGTTACATCCAAAAGGGAAACAAAGTTTTCTGCGGAGATGTCTTCGTTTGAAAAGGGTTTTTTGTGCGCGAATTCTGCTTCTGTCACGATGCTTTTTAAAGCGCCGGAATCTCCGGCTTCGCGGTATAAAAGACAAGAGAGAAGCGTACCTTTCACAACCAACATGCCGTTTTCTTTTGTTGTTTCTTTCAAAAATGGATTTGAGGACACAAAAATCAAATCTCCAAAGGAAGAACCCTCCGGTGCTTTCACTGTGAACGATTCTGTAAATTCTGAATGTTCTTCTGAAATGTATTCAGAAAGAGAAACTCCTTGCGTTTCGGTTTTTAAAGTGGCGGAAATGGCGTAACAATCGTCGAGAGTCTGGAGTTCTTTCGTTGTAGATGCACAAATTTTTGTGGCGAGATCCGTAGAAAAACTGATGATTTTTGTATCACCGTTTAAATCTCCTTTTGCATCCGAAATTGTATTTACGGGCGTAAAGAAAACAGAAACTTCGTGATTTTCTGTGATGCCGGGAACTTCAAAAATTTCTGTAAACGGGATTTTGTGCGAAACGTTTACACAAATGGAATCACCATCATAAGCATTATATAATGTATATGTGTAAAGTGTGCCTTTTACCATGACTTTGTCGTTCATGGGCTTTATATCGTCAGGACACGCACGCACTTCAGTTTTTACAATTTCGTCAATATCCGGAAAATCAGCCGGAACTGTCAAAAGATCAGAAATGGTGATGGATTTTACGACGGGTACCATTGGCATATCGATTTTTAAATTTTGTTTTTTTGTTTCAATATCACGAGCCTCGATGTCGCAAATCGGAGATACCGTTTCTGTTAAAAAGCCCAAAACGGACAAAGACACAATCGTTTTTACGGATAATTTTCTTGAATTTACGAGATGAAAACCAACGTGCTCCGTTTCACAAACGGTAGAAAAGCGAAGGTTTTCGCCTTCCGGGACATCAAATGTGTTGGCAAACGGTAATGAGGAAACTATTGATTTTAAAGCGGTACTATCTGTCTTTTCGTCCGGAAGATATAAAATGTGTAACTCCACGGTTCCCGTAACCGTGAGTTTTCCGTCTTGAAACGTTTTGTTGTCGCAAACTGCCTTGGCATCACAAAACAAAACTTCACGGATGTCGGGGTGCACATCGCTTGCCACAACATCTCCTTCTACCATAAAATTGGTAGCAGTTTTAACGATTTGTTTGTTTAACTGTAATGTTTCTTTTTTTATTTCCATAAAAACACCTGCTTTCTTGATTTTTGATAAACTATATGATGTGAAATGTTAGGATATGCCAAAACAGAAAAGAAATTGTTTTGTATAATAAAAAAAAATCTGCAAAAAATATACATGCATAAAGATGAAGAAAGATTCATCAAAAATTGTAAGAAGAAAGGAGAATTTCTTTTGAAAACATTAGATAATATTTGTCTTTTGCTCGTCATCATCGGTGCTTTAAACTGGGGATGTATCGGCCTTTTCGGTCTTGATGTTGTTGCGTTCTTTTTTGGCGGGCAGTTATCATTAGTAAGCCGCATTATCTACTCGCTGGTGGGGCTTGCAGGACTTTGGTCCATCACGCTTTTGTTTAAAGATAAAGTGCCTCAAGGCGAACGTTAAAAAGAAGATATGCGGCGCGGAAACGAAAAAGTTTTTGCGCCGTTATCTTTTTTGTAAAAAATGAAAAAATAAAATTACCTCTTCCATTTTTGAAAATTTTATGATATAATAATAATGTGTATTTTTAGAATTTTATGGATATTCTTTTTCAGATTCTGGACTCCCGGCATTGATACGGAATCATTAAGCAGTGTGTTTGTGGTTTATCCCATAACCTTTGTTTTAACGGCAATAACCC
>JAZRET010000194.1:0-10959 GCA_045660945.1 Congzhengia sp. | reverse complement strand
CCTTCGTGTTTAAAGGAATTACTTTCGGATCAACCGCAATGACACCATACACCGGTTTTCTGCCGGTTGCCGTTTGGCCTGCCCATTTACCATTTGATGCAGCAGAGCCCTCATAAGCCGTTGCCAGACACGGAATTTTCTTCGTGAATGTAAATGTACCATAAGGTGTTTTCACGGTGTTACCGGTTACAACGGATTGAGAATTGCTCTGCGCCATAGCAGGAAGCGCAGAATACGGAATACCGTCTGCCGTTTTACCCGGCGTGAACATCATCGTACCATCCGGCGGGATGATGTCCGACGGCATGTCCGGATCTTTTTTCGTGCCAACTTCAACGATCTCCGGAACCGGTTCAACAATAACTTCCTCGCCAATCAGCGCCGCGGTTACACCTGCATTTTCTTTCGTTACCTTTTTGAAGGTACGAACTGCAGTTCCATTTACGCCGGCTTGAATTACCGTTTTTTCACCGAACAACTTGTTCGGGTTTTCGACAGTTTCCGTTTCAAACGAAATTTCTTCCGTTAAAGTAACAACATCTACGTAAACACGGGTGACAAACACCTCAAGACCATTTGTAACCGGCGCTTCTGCATCCGGAATTACTTCATCAAATTTTCCGATGACAAAACCATCTTGATAGAGTGCATCACCAATCGAATATTCATTTGTCTTAATTTCATATCTGTTGCCGCCGGTGTTTAGATAAAACACCTTCGTACGACTCGCGGTATTTGCGTCATCTTCTGAAATTTCACTTTCGGAATCTTCGAATGAAGCATCTTCTTCCGAAATATCCATTTCATCAAAATCGAACACATCTTCTACCGCGTCGCCCGTCGTTTCAACCTCGAAATGATTCTCGCTTTCTAAACCTGTTTCGGATATAGCCTGAGAATCTTCGCTGAATGCCGCAGAAATGCCGTAGGATAAACTCGAAGTTGCTGCAATGAGAAGGATTGCAATCAAACGTTTAGACGAACGAAAAACAGACTGTTTCTTTTTAGAAACGAATTCGTTCTGATTCATCTCTCAACCTCCCGAATTCCGCAAAAACTATTACGAAATTATTAAATTTTTCTTCGGCAGTGTTATTATAGAATATTTTACGCAAAAAGTCAAACAAATATGACGAATTAAGCAAAAAACATTAAAAATATTTTTTACATTTTTTGCCATTTTGCAACAAAAATCCCTTACCTATCACGTTTTTTGCTTTTTTGACAAATTGTGAACAAAAATGCGTTTTTGCTTGTTTTTGGCTTTATTTTTTTCCTTTTAATACCATTTATATCCATTTATTACCTTTATTTTGTATTAAATGGAAGTTAAAAATTGATTTTTTCAAATGTTTTTTTCTGCGATTTTTTTTAGAAAATCCCGACACAAAGCCCTTTCTTTTGTTTCGGCGTTCTTTTTTCTTGAACAATTTTCTGGGTGTTTTGTTTCCGAACGGAAAAGACAAAAAAGCGGAAAAATCCCCCACTAAAAACGAGGCGATAGAAACCTTACACAAAAAAAAGATGACAGTGATGTCATCTTTTTTCTATGTTCATCTTATTTTTATGCTTTTATCAAAACCGCAGTGTGCTTCGGAATATTGAGTTCAATTTCACTTTCACCTGAAATTTCAAAAGAAAATTCTTTTTCCAGATGCTTTTCTTCTGTGCAATATAAAACAGAGAGTTTCTTTTTGCCCTCTATTCCCTTTAACTGAATTGTTGTTTCTTTTTCTTCTGAATTGTAGTTTGAAATAAGCATTGCGCTTTTGTTTCCATCTGTTGCTGCTGCCGCATAAATGCCATCAGAATACTCAGTTAACACCGCATTCTTTAACACATAAAGTTCACCAAAAGCACAGAACGGATACCAGGAAGATGCGATAGAACCGTCATTATGGTTTCTAAAACCGTTATATCCTGCAGCAGGAGAGAAACAGTAATACATTGCCTTATCGACATATCTTGTATTCTGAAGTTCACACATCACGGCCGCCAAAAACGAACCGCCTTCCATGGTGTGCTTTTCTGCAAAGTTCTTACCTTCCGAACCGATATTCCATTCATTTAAATGCGATTCTGTATTGGTAAAGCCGTAAGCATCAAGCGTTTCCCTTGCATATTTTGCATGCGCAAAAATTTCTTTTTCATCCCCTGTATAAATGTGCCATGAGAAAAAGTCTAAAGGACAATTTTCTTTTTTCACCATTTCGAGAAAATCTGTAAAATAAGGAACAAACGATTTAAATGCATCGCTGACATTGTCGCGCGTAACCGCATAAAAGCCGCAGCTTCCATATCCACCGATTTTGATGTTCGGGAATTTTGATTTTAAATAGATGGATGCTGTTTTATAAAGGTCGAAAAAATCTTCTTTGGTACCGGACCACTGACACGGGCCATATTCTGTACCGGGATTTTCCGGTTCATTCCAGATTTCCCAGTATTTTAAATTATAATGGAAACCATCTGCCCAACCTTCATTGTAGTGTGCAATAATGTGTTCACAGATTCTTGCCCATTTGAAAAAATCTTTCGGCATAATGCTTGTATACTTCTTGCTGCCCCATTCGATGGTGACACCAAGTCTGTAATACGCTTCTGTACCTGCATCCTGAATGGCTTTAATATATTCATCGGTATAATAAAAGTCATAGTTTGCAGGATCGTTTTCATCTGCGTCAAAATCCGGGAAAACATTGGGAACGTCTACAAAGTGTGTACCACCCCAGCTGCCTCCACAATCATGAAGTCGGCTATACGGAATGTGCGCTTCTGTGAATCTGTCGTGGACCGTTGTCTGATTTGGTCCTAAAATCGGGCTATACGGCGCACAGTTTACACTATTTAAAGGTTTTACTGCGCCTATCGCTTTTGAAAAATCAACCTTAATGTTATGCATCGTTCTTGCTCCCTTTATGCACTAAAATATCAGTTATCAATTGTAGAAACGGTAATGGTTACTTCTTCTAATACGTCTAGGAATACTCTTACGGTATCGAGTGCCGTAAACATTGTGATATTATTTTCAACCGCACAACGACGGAGCTGATAACCATCTGATTCATGGCTTTTAGCGTTAATATCTTTTGTGTTGATTACATAAGTTACATAACCTTTGCGCATTGAATCGAAAATTCCGTCTTCTCCGCTTGCCTTTTCACGCGTACGAATGCCGTGTTCTTTCAAGAACTTCGCAGTACCGCTTGTGGCTTCAATATTAAATCCTAAATTATAGAAACGCTCAATTAAAGGAAGAGCTTCTTCTTTGTCTTTATCTGCAATCGTTACAAAAACAGTTCCGTAGTTTACAACGTGCATATCAGATGCCTGAAGCGCTTTGTAAAGAGCACGGGTCATGGATTTATCATAACCGATTGCTTCGCCGGTAGATTTCATTTCCGGAGAGAGGTAAGCATCTAAGCCACGGAGTTTTGAGAAGGAGAACGCCGGTGCTTTTACATACCACCATTTTTTCTCTTCCGGATAAATTTCCGTAATGCCCTGCTCTTTTAAGGATTTACCTAAGATAACGAGTGTTGCAATATCTGCAAGCTGATATCCGGTAGATTTTGATAAGAACGGCACTGTACGGCTTGAACGCGGATTCACTTCGATAACAAACACATTATCGTCTTTATCAACAATAAACTGAATGTTATAAAGACCGATGATACCGATACCGATTCCCAAGCGCTTTGTATAATCTAAAATGACATCTTTAACCTTCTGAGAGATACTAAACGTCGGATATACGGAGATGGAGTCACCGGAGTGAATACCGGTACGTTCAACATGCTCCATAATACCGGGCACGAATACGTCAACACCGTCACAAACTGCGTCAACTTCGACTTCTTTACCGATGATGTATTTATCAACCAATACCGGCTTGTCTTCATCGATTTCAACGGCAGTCTTGAGGTAATGACGAAGTCCTTCTTCGTCTGCCACGATTTCCATTGCACGTCCGCCTAAAACGTAACTCGGGCGAACCAAAACAGGATAACCAATTTCTTCTGCCGCTTTGATACCGTCTTTGATTTTTGTTACGGCTCTGCCCTTCGGCTGCGGAATGTCGAGTTCTTCCATAATCTTTTCAAAGGAATCTCTGTTTTCTGCACGTTCAATGGCATCGCAATCGGTACCGATGAGTTTTACGCCACGGTCACGAAGCGGTTCCGCTAAATTAATTGCAGTCTGTCCGCCTAAAGACGCGATAACGCCCATCGGTTTTTCGAGTTCTAAGATGTTCATAACATCTTCAACTGTCAAAGGCTCAAAATAGAGTTTATCGGATGTTGTATAGTCTGTGGAAACGGTTTCGGGGTTGTTATTGATAATAATTGCCTCGATGCCGTATTCTTTAATGGTCTTGATTGCATGAACGGTAGAATAGTCAAATTCTACACCCTGGCCGATACGGATAGGACCGGAACCGAGCACAATGATCTTTTTCTTATCAGAAACCACGGATTCGTTTTCATCCTCGTAGGTTGAGTAGAAATACGGAATATATCCCGGGAATTCACTGCCGCAGGTATCAATCATTTTAAATACCGGGAACATGCCCTGCTCTTTACGCAAGTTATAAATTTCTTCTTCTTTCATCTTCCAGAGATGCGCGATATATTTATCGCAGAAGCCCATTTTCTTTGCCTTTTTCAAAAGTTCAATGTTTCCGGCATTTTCCGGCTGCTCTAATACTTTTTCAAAGTCTACAATGTTCTTGATTTTGTCAAGGAAGAACATATCAATCTGCGTTGCGTTACAGATTCTTGAGTGGTCAACGCCTAAATACATAAGCTGCGCGATGGCATAAATTCTGTCATCCGTGCCTTCTTTAATATACTGCATCAGTTCGTCAACCGACATATTTGATTTATCAAACTTCGGCATATGAAGATGACAAACGCCGATCTCTAAGGAACGTGTTGCTTTTAACAAGCTTTCTTCCATCGTTCTGCCGATGGACATTACTTCACCCGTTGCTTTCATCTGGGTACCGAGTTTGTTGGATGCATGCGTAAATTTATCAAACGGGAAACGCGGCATCTTTGTAACAACATAGTCCAGTGTCGGTTCAAAGCTTGCCGGAATATTTCCGAGTTTGATTTCATCTAAGGTCATACCCACAGCAACTTTTGCAGTAACTCTTGCAATCGGGTATCCGCTTGCTTTAGAGGCAAGTGCCGAAGAACGGGAAACTCTCGGGTTAACCTCGATTACATAATAGGTAAATGACTGCGGGTCTAAAGCAAACTGCACGTTACATCCGCCCTCAATTTTGAGTGCGCGGATTAAGCGCAGCGCCGCGTCACGCAGCATATTATATTCTTTTCCTGTTAAGGTTTGCGCCGGAGCAACAACGATACTGTCACCTGTGTGGATACCAACGGGATCCATATTTTCCATGCTACAGATGGTAATCGCTGTGTCATTTTTATCACGCATTACCTCAAATTCAATTTCTTTATAGCCCTTAATACTTTTCTCAACCAAAACCTGATTTACGGGAGAAAGTTTTAATGCATTTTTCATGATTTCGCAAAGTTCTTCTTCATTATCTGCAAAACCGCCGCCCGTTCCGCCTAATGTAAATGCAGGGCGAAGTACAACCGGATAGCCGATTTCTTCTGCCGCTTTGATACCTTCTTCAATGGTGTTGGCAATCAGAGACGGAAGTACGGGCTCGCCTAATTCTTCACAGAGTTCTTTAAAGAGTTCTCTGTCTTCGGCACGTTCGATACTTTCGCATCTCGTGCCTAAAAGTTCAACCTGACATTCGCTTAAAATACCTTTTCTTGCAAGCTGCATTGCAAGGTTTAAGCCCGTCTGTCCGCCGATACCGGGAACGATTGCATCAGGACGTTCATAACGAAGAATTTTTGCAACATACTCAAGCGTTAAAGGTTCCATATAAACCTTATCTGCAATACTGGTATCTGTCATGATGGTTGCAGGGTTGGAGTTGACTAAAATTACTTCATAGCCCTCTTCTTTTAAAGCGAGACACGCCTGTGTGCCTGCATAGTCAAATTCCGCCGCCTGACCGATGATGATAGGACCGGAGCCGATTACTAAAACCTTTTTAATATCTGTACGTTTAGGCATTTTTCTTCGCCTCCTCCATAATCTTAATAAACTGATCGTATAAGTTTCCGTCTAAGAACTTGTCCTGCGTTCCTACCGGGTGGAACTGAACGGAGAACATGTTGTCTTTTTCACACGCAACACCTTCTACAGTGTTGTCCATAAGGTTTAAATGAGTTGTAGTAAGGTTTGTGTTCTTCAAAGAGCTTTCGTCAACCACATAATTGTGATTCTGAGTTTCCATGGAAATGTGGCCATTTAACAAGTTTTTCACCGGATGATTGCTGCCGTGATGACCGAATTTTAATTTGGAAACTTTTGCACCATACGCAAGGCTTACAATCTGGTGGCCCAATCCGATACCGAAAATCGGATATTTTCCTTTTAATTTCTTCACGGTTTCTATAACTTCTGCTGCATGTTCCGGATTGCCCGGCCCGTTTGATATAACGATACCATCCGGCTTCATGAATTCAATTTCTTCTGCCTTTGTATCAAACGGAACAACCGTTACGTTACAATCACGAATATTTAGGCTCTTTACAATACTGAGTCTGACACCACAGTCAACCAAAACAACATTGAACTTGTGGTTAAAGGTTCTGGAATACCAGCGTTTCTTACAACTCACTTTTTCCACTGCATTTGTGGGAAGTGATACGCTGTTTAAGATCTTCATGCAATCTTCTTTGGTTGCAGAAGCATCGGTAATGAGTGCTTTTTTTGTTCCTTCGTCACGAATGATTCTGGCAAGTTTTCTAGTGTCTACCCCAAAAATACCGGGAATATCATTTTCATCCATCACTTCTGCCAAAGTGTTCGTATAACGGAAGTTACTCGGCATATCGTTATAATCTCTTACAACAATTGCACCAACATTTGAGCCTCTGCTTTCAAAGTCATCATCAGCGATACCGTAGTTACCGATCAAAGGATATGTCATCACAACCATTTGATACGCACACGACGGATCAGAAATGATTTCCTGATATCCTACTACTGATGTGTTAAATATAATTTCACAAACTCTGTCGCGTTTTGCGCCAAAGCCGTAGCCGTAAAATTCACGACCATCTTCCAAAACAATTTTTCTGTCAAACTTCTCTGCCATAAGCCGCTCCTTTTCTTTGAACAATGTATCAAAACATTACATTTTTCTCAAAATACCCCTACTTAACCTTATTATAATAGATTATAGCACTCCATAAAAAAAATGTCAACACGAAATCCTTCCGATTTGCCTATTTTTTTCGATTTGTCAGATTGCAAAAATGTATGGTTTTTTTCCTCATTTATTTTGTTGAATTTTCAAAAAAAGAAAAAGACTGCGATAAGAATCGCAGTCCGTTTCTGTTATTGTTTTTTTACGAACGATTCGCAGTCTGTGCACTGGCACATGGTAGGATTTGTTTCGTGTGTGCCGACTGTGATGCAGTCGAGTGAACAATAGTTTTCATCACTGCAGTGATACTGACACTGCGAAACAGTACATTTGATAGATGAATTCGCTTTACAACTCATGGATAAATCCCTCCTGTTATTTTAAAAACGCGTTTGCGTTTTCAAAATTAGTTTACCCTGTTTTTTGGGATTTAGTCATATCAGTCATTTTTTCTGTGATGGGTTTCGATTTCAAATGTTTCAATATTCCCCAGTTTGATACTTCTTCTTACGCTTCGCATCGTGTTAAACTTTCTCGCAAGCCCAAAATCCTGCACGTACACATTAGGTCTGAAGTAATAAAGCATGCCGCGTTCTGTTGAAACTTTTAACACATAATATCGGCCAAAATCTTCTGTCTCATACATATTTTGTCATCTCCCGGATAAAAGTGTAGCATACGGGAAATGAAAAAGCAATCCATGTCACAGATTGTGTCTAAAAAGAAAAAACTGTGTCAAATTTAGCGATAAAGATTAAAAAATGCGTCGCGTTTCGGATAAAAAGCACTTCCTGAGAGTTCATCTTCAATTGCGAGCAGACGGTTATATTTACAAACGCGGTCAGTTCTAGACGGCGCGCCGGTTTTAATTTGCCCCGCATTGGTTGCAACTGCGATATCGGCGATGGTAGTGTCTTCTGTTTCGCCGCTTCTGTGGGATGTAACCGCCGTATATCCTGCACGGTTTGCCATTTCAATTGCTTCTAACGTTTCTGTGAGCGTTCCGATTTGGTTTACCTTAATTAAAATCGAGTTTGCAACGCCGTTTTGGATTCCCTTTTTTAACCTTTCTGTGTTGGTAACGAATAAATCATCTCCCACAAGCTGAATCTTATCGCCCAAAGCTCCTGTGAGACTTTTCCATCCGTCCCAGTCTTCTTCAGATAATCCGTCTTCTAAAGATAAAATTGGATAACGAAGCGCTAAATTTTCCCAGTAGCGAATCATTTCATCACGTGTTTTATATTCTCCGCTTTTCCAGAAAAGATAACCATCTTTCCCCTGCTTTTTCGCTTCTTCAAAAAGTTCGGTTGCAGCAGCATCAATCGCAATCACAAAATCCTCACCCGGAATGTAGCGTGCACTTTCGATTGCTTTTACAATAAAGGCAAGGGCCTCTTCGTCTGTTTTCAGATTTGGTGCAAAACCACCCTCATCCCCGACGCTTGTGGATAAATTCTGCGCCTTTAATACCTTCTTTAAACTTTGAAACACCTCCGCGCACATGCGAAGACCTTCCGAAAAACTTCCTGCGCCCACGGGCATAATCATAAACTCCTGCAGATTTACACTGTTATCCGCGTGCTTTCCGCCATTTAAAATGTTCATCATCGGAACCGGAAGCACATGTGCATTTGCGCCACCGATATAACGATAAACACTCGTGCCAATTGTTTTAGCGGCTGCTTTTGCTACAGCAAGCGACACACCAAGGATAGCATTTGCACCAAGGCGGGATTTGTTTTTGGTTCCATCAAGTTCAATCATCTTTCGGTCGATTTCTCTTTGATTTAATGCATTTAAGCCGATAATTGCATCTGCAATATCATTGTTTACATGGTAAACCGCTTTTTTCACACCGAGTCCGTTATAGCGTTCAGGATTTCCATCCCTGAGTTCTACTGCCTCAAACGCCCCCGTCGATGCGCCGGACGGTACGGAGGCTTTTGCCCAAATCCCTTCTTCTGTACAAACATGTGCCTCTACAGTCGGGTTTCCTCGGGAGTCCAAAATCTCTCTCGCGTAAATATCCGTAATCTCAATATAATCTCTCATAATTCCTCCTGATAATTTTGTGCAACAAAAAAGCACACTTCTAACATTAGAGTGTGCTTTTTATGAGAAAATTATGTCTGTTTCTTATGCTAAAATTGTACTGCCGCTCATTTCCTCAGGTTTTTCTAAACCTAAAATATCCAGCATCGTCGGTGCGATATCTGCCAAAACGCCGCCTTCTCTTAATGTTACGTCACCTAAACCAACTACGATGAAGGGAACCGGGAATGTTGTGTGCGCGGTAAATGCACCATTTGTTTCGGGGTCGATCATCTGGTCTGCATTACCGTGGTCTGCTGTAATGAGCATTGCGCCGCCCATAGAAAGAATTTTATCTGCTACTCTTCCCACGCAGGTATCTACGGTTTCTACCGCTTTTACTGCACATTCAATGATGCCGGTATGACCAACCATATCACAGTTTGCAAAGTTTAAGATGATAACATCTAAATCGCTTGCATCGAGCTGCTCCATGAGTTTATCTGTAACTTCTACTGCGCTCATTTCGGGCTGAAGGTCATATGTTGCAACTTTAGGAGAATTGATGAGTGCTCTTTCTTCGCCTTCAGAAACTTTTTCTACGCCGCCGTTAAAGAAGAATGTTACATGTGCATATTTTTCGGTTTCTGCAATACGGAGTTGCTTTAAGCCTTTTTTAGAAAGGTATTCGCCTAAGGTGTTTGTTAAAACCTGAGGTTTAAATGCAACATCTACATTCGGCATGGTTTTGTCATACTGTGTCATGCAAACATAGTATAACGGGAAGAAATCACGGCTGAAACCGTCAAATTCAGGGTCAACAAGTGTTCTTGTAATTTCTCTTGCGCGGTCGGGACGGAAATTTGCAAACACAACGCTGTCCTGAGCCTTAATTTTTCCAATCGCTTCGCCGTTTTCTACAACAACAGACGGAAGAACGAATTCATCTGTCACATCGTTTTCATAAGATTTTGCAACTGCGCATACGCCGCAGGGGAATTCTTCGCCTTCTCCGTAAACCATTGCTCTATATGCTTTTTCTACTCTGTCCCAACGGTTGTCACGGTCCATCGCATAATAGCGGCCCATAACGGTTGCAATTTTTCCAACGCCGATTTCTTTAAGCTTTTCTGCCATTTCAGCGACGAAATCTTTACCGGATGATGGCGGAACGTCACGTCCGTCTAAGAAGCAGTGTACGAATACGTCCTTAAGACCTGCTTTTTTTGCAAGTTCAACAACCGCGTAAATGTGGGTGTTATGGCTATGCACGCCACCATCGGAAAGCAGGCCCATAATATGGAGCGCACTGTTATTTTTCTTGCAGTTTTCAACTGCGGCAAGAAGTGCTTCGTTTTCAAAGAAGTCGCCATCTGAAATAGCTTTTGTAATTCTGGTTAGTTCCTGATACACAATTCTGCCTGCACCGATGTTGGTATGACCAACTTCGGAGTTACCCATCTGTCCATCGGGAAGGCCAACTGCCATACCACTTGCAGAGAGGGTTGTATTGGGATAGTTTGCAAATAATTTATCAAGATTCGGGGTGTTGGCCATGTGGATTGCATTTCCTTCTGTAGCAGGGTTCATACCGAATCCGTCCATAATACATAAAAGTAAAGGTTTTTTCATAAATTTTTCCATCCTTGCTTTTGAAAAGGCTGCTAATA
>JAZRET010000193.1:0-4828 GCA_045660945.1 Congzhengia sp. | reverse complement strand
TAGTTCAGAATGGAAGTCGTATAATGATTAATCGTCAAAAGTTTGAGGATTTTTTAAATAGTACAACTTCAATTTAATAATTAAATTAAAAGAATATATTGAAAAAGAGCCATGGGTATGATATAATTATACAGCACTATGGCTCTTCTTTTGGAAGGAGCACAACTATTAATGAGCGAAAAAAGACGTGACAACAAGGGGCGTATACTTCGCAACGGAGAATGTCAACGACAGAATGGCTTATACCAGTACGACTATGTTGGATTGGATGGTAAGCCAAAATGTATTTACAGTTGGAAGTTGGAACCGACAGACGCCCTACCAAAAGGAAAACGTAAATGCCTATCGCTTAGAGAAAAGGAGAGAGAAATACAAAAAAACATAGACGACGGCATTATTCCGTATGGCGGTCAACTTACGGTTGTTGAGTTGGTAAAAAAATATACGCTTCAAAAAACAGGTGTAAAAGAATCTACAAGAACTGGATATAATACTGTAATTAACATTCTTAAAAAAGATGATTTTGGAAACAAAAGAATTGATAAAGTAAAATTATCTGATGCAAAAGAGTGGCTAATTAAATTGCAGAATGAGGATGGTAGAAGCTACAGTTCTATACACACAATACGAGGCGTATTAAGACCGGCTTTCCAAGTCGCTGTTGATGATGATTTGATTAGAAAAAATCCTTTTGAATTTCAATTGGTGTCTGTTATTATCAACGATAGCATTACGAGAGAGGCTATAACCCACGATCAAAAAAGAAAGTTTTTGGAGTTTGTTAAAAATGATAAACATTTCTGTAAATATTATGACGGTATTTACATACTGTTTTTTACAGGAATTCGTATATCTGAATTTTGTGGGATTACATTGAATGATATTGACTTAAAAGCAAAAACACTAAATATAGACCATCAATTAGTGAGAACGAGTCATATGAAATATGTAATCGAAACAACAAAAACTGAAGCCGGGAAAAGAGTGTTGCCATTACAAGATGAAGTATGTGAGTGTTTTAAACGCATTATCAAAAATCGAAAAAAATTAAAAACGGAACCGATAATAGGCGGAAAGGTTGGTTTTTTGTATTTTGACAAAAACAACATGCCGATGGTTGCGATGCATTGGGAAAAATATTTTCACCACATTGTAACAAAATACAATAAGATTTATAAAGTTCCAATGCCAAAGATAACTCCTCACATATGTAGGCACACATATTGTTCGCACAATGCATCTGCCGGGATGAATCCAAAACATTTACAGTATTTGATGGGACATTCCGACATAGGGGTTACGCTCAATACGTATACAACTATTGATTTAGAGTGTGTTAAAAACGATGTAAAAGCCATGGAAAAAGCCGTCCTGTAAATTCGCAAAAATAACATCAATTTACAGTAGAATTTACAGAGATTGACCATAAAGATAAGTGGCAATTCGTGTCAAAACATAACAAAATGATTAAAGTTAGTGTAAGGCTTAAAAGCTGAAAAAGCCCGTAAAACAAGGGTTTAAGGGAGTTTTGAGGTATATGGTTAAAATATTATTTGTCTGCCATGGAAATATTTGCAGAAGTCCTATGGCGGAATTTGTAATGAAAGATATGGTGGAAAAACGGGGGATGAAAGATGCGTTTTACATCGCATCCTGCGCAACAAGCCGCGAGGAAATTGGAAACGGCGTGTATCCGCCGGCAAAACGAAAACTTTCGGAAAACGGGATTTCCTGCGCCGGAAAAACTGCGCGCCAGATGACAAAAGGCGATTATGATTATTTTGATTATATCGTTGCGATGGACACGTTCAATATCCGCAATATGTTTCAGTTTGTAGGAGAAGACAAGGACAAAAAAGTGTCTCTCTTAATGGACTACACAGACACCCCCGGTGACGTTGCAGACCCGTGGTATACGGGGGATTTTGACGAAACATGGGAAGACGTAAATAAAGGCTGCAGAGGCCTTTTAGAAACGATATTAAAAACGGAGTGAGCGCGTATGCGTTTAAACGAATTAGAACCGAAAAATGTTTTCGGATATTTTGAAGAACTCACCAAAATCCCGCGTGGATCTGGCGATATGGAAAAAGTAAGTGCGTACTGCGTGGAATTTGCAGAAAGAAACGGACTTTTCTGTGTACGCGATGCACATAATAACGTGATTATTAAAAAGCCTGCATCAAAAGGATACGAAGGAAAAGAACCCATTATCCTGCAGGGGCATCTCGATATGGTTTGCCAGAAAGAACAAGGTGTAGAAATTGATTTTACGCGCGATGGAATAGAGGCGTTTGTAGATGGCGATTTTATCAAAGCAAAAGGGACAACCCTTGGTGCAGATAACGGAATTGCTGTTGCGATGACGCTTGCAATTTTAGCAGATAATACGCTTATGCATCCGCCGATAGAAGCGGTTTTTACCACTGATGAAGAAATTGGAATGGTTGGTGCAGACGGTCTTGATTTTGGTATGATTTCGGGAAAGAGGATGATAAACTTAGACTCCGAAGACCCGAGCGTTGTTACCGTTTCCTGCGCCGGTGGAAGTGATTTTAAAGCAGAAGTTCCGATTGTTCGGGAGAAAAAAGAAAAAGCCGGACTTGAAATTTTTATCGGTGGGCTTTTAGGCGGTCACTCAGGCGTTGAAATCGACAAGGGAAGAGTAAACGCAAGTATCTTGATGGCACGTGTACTCAATCACTTGAAAAATACCGTTTCTATTGATGTTGTTTCCATAAGTGGCGGAGACAAAGGAAATGCTATTCCAAAAGAAGCAGTCGCAAAAATTGCGGTCGATGATGCAGAACTTGCAAAAGAAATACTGCTTCAGTATGAGAAAGTGTTGCGTGAGGAATTTTTAAAATGTGAGCCGCATTTTTTCATGAAGATGAAATCGCTTGCGGAAAAAACGCACAACGTGATTATAGCCCCCAAAACCGATTTGATTCTCTCGATGCTTCTGTGCGTACCAAACGGCGTACTCTCCGTGAGTGCAGAAATTGAAAATTTGGTAGAAACATCTTTAAATCTTGGCGTTTTACAAACGGAAGAAGAAAAAATTGTACTGTTACTTGCACTCAGAAGCAACAAGGAATCGGCACTTTTGGCATTAAATGAAAAACTTTCAGCTTATTTTCGCGTTTTTCCCTGTGAAATAAAAAAAGGCGGCTTTTATCCGCCGTGGGAATACAATAAAGATTCTTGCCTCAGATTACTTTATCAGGAAAAGTACAAAGAAAAATTCGGAGTTGTGCCTGAGGCGTTTGCGATTCACGCAGGACTTGAGTGTGGCGTGTTTGCATCTCAGAAAGAAGGGTTTGACTGCATTTCCGTTGGCCCTGATATGAAAGACATTCACACAACGAGCGAACGACTTTCAATTTCCTCAACGAAAGCGCTCTATGAACTCATATTAGAGATTTTAAAAAGTTTATAAAAGAGAAATTTTGTCGCGTTTTGCGACGGTTAGGAGCACCTATGAACAATCAAAATGAATTTAAACCTTATGTTCCTGCGGAGAAAGTAACGCCGGAACTTACCGTAACTTCCATTGTAATGGGTATTATTTTGGCAGTTGTCTTCGGCGCAGCGAATGCATATTTAGGCCTTAGAGTCGGCATGACCGTTTCTGCATCCATTCCGGCGGCAGTTATCTCTATGGGCGTAATCCGTATTTTGCTTCGCAAAAACTCCATTTTGGAGAGTAACGTTGTGCAGACAACCGGTTCTGCGGGCGAGTCACTCGCTGCAGGCGCTATCTTTACGCTTCCGGCACTCTTTTTATGGGCTGCAGAAGGTAAAATGGGAAAACCGGGTGTTTTAGAGATTACCTTAATCGCACTTTTAGGAGGCCTTTTAGGCGTATTCTTTATGGTGCCGCTTCGTAACGCGTTAATTGTAAAAGAGCATGGCATCTTACCGTACCCCGAAGGCACGGCTTGTGCAGAAGTGCTTTTGGCAGGCGAAAAAGGCGGCGCGAATGCTTCTACCGTTTTTGCCGGTATGGGATTTGCGGCAATCTTTAAATTTATCATCGACGGCTTAAAACTCGTTTCCGGCGAAATTTCACTCAATACGGCAAAGTTAATAAGCGGATTTAAAGGCGCAATCGGAACGCAAATTTATCCGGCAGTAATGAGCGTTGGTTATATCTGCGGTCCCAGAATTTCGTCTTACATGTTTGCAGGCGGCGTATTAAGCTGGCTTGTTTTAATCCCGATGATTTGTCTTTTTGGCGAAAATTTAGTCCTTGCACCTGCAACCGAAACCATCGGTGCACTTTTCGAATCAGGCGGCGCGAGTGCAATCTGGGGAACATACATCCGTTACATCGGTGCAGGAGCACTTGCTGCCGGCGGTATCATCAGTTTAGTGAAATCACTTCCACTCATTGTAAAAACATTTGCAGGCGCAATGAAGAGTGTTGCCGGCGCAAAACAGATTTCAAACGAACGTACGGCGCAGGATATCAGCATGAAGTTTGTTTTGGTTGCGATTGCAATTTTAACGATTCTCGTTTGGCTTGTTCCTGCGATTCCGGTATCACTTCTCGGCGCAGTGATTGTTGTTGTATTCGGCTTTTTCTTTGCTACCGTATCATCCCGAATGGTAGGCCTTGTCGGAAGCAGTAACAACCCGGTATCCGGAATGCCAATCGCAACACTTATCGCTGCCTCACTTTTGCTCAAATTGACCATTGGTGCAGGGATCCGTGCAATGATTGGTGCAATATCTGTCGGTTCTGTCATTTGCATTATTTCTGCAATTGCCGGTGACACATCTCAGGATTTGAAAACCGGATATCTATTGGGATCAACTCCCAGAA
>JAZRET010000192.1:0-6971 GCA_045660945.1 Congzhengia sp. | reverse complement strand
TGCGTACAAAGGAAAAAAATAATGAAGATAACGGAAATTTTGCAGGATGATAAGCTAAGCCTGTCCTTTGAGGTGTTTCCGCCAAAAACCGACACAGCCTTTGAGTCGGTAAGGGAAGCAACCCAGGAGATTGCAAAGCTGAAGCCATCCTTTATGAGTGTGACATACGGTGCCGGCGGTGGCACGAGTACATATACTTTAGAGATTGCAAAAAATATCAAAAGTACTTACGGCGTTCCGACGCTTGCGCATTTAACTTGTGTATCATCCACCAAAGAAACCGTGCATGAGAAAATTCGCGCGATGAAAGATGCAGGCATTGAAAACGTGATGGCGCTTCGCGGCGATTTAACACCGGAACTTGAGAAAAGCGACCGCTCAAAGTGGGCATATCGTTACGCAGTCGACCTGATTTCGGACATCCGTGAGAGTGGCGCAGACTTTTGCATTGGTGCGGCGTGTTATCCTGAAATTCATCCGGAAAGCAAAAATCAAAAAGAAGATATCCGCTACTTAAAAGAAAAAGTAGATGCAGGATGCTCATTTTTAACGACGCAGATGTTTTTTGATAATAACCTTTTATATAACTTCTTATACAAAATCAGAGAAGCAGGGATTACGGTTCCGGTTGTTCCCGGTGTTATGCCGATCACAAATGCAAATCAGGTTGAGCGAGCAATGAAACTCTCCGGCTCCTTTATGCCGCAGAGATTTAAAAGTCTGGTAGATAAATTCGGATCTTCTCCTGCTGCAATGAAGCAGGCGGGCATTGCGTATGCAACAGATCAGATTATTGACCTTTATGCAAACGGCATTACAAATGTTCATGTATATTCGATGAACAAACCGGATGTTGCAGAGAAAATTTTAAATAATCTTTCTGATTTGTTAGGATGATTGAAATGATTGAGAAAAAAACGTATCAAGGTCTTCCTTACAACAAAAAAGAGATTCTTCGCTATAGCGGTGTAAAAAATAGCGCGCCCGATATTGAAAAACTGATGGAAGAGTGCATCGAAGAAGCAGAGAAAATACTTACCTATCAGGTTTGTTTTTGTGAACTTCCGGTGCGTGTTTTTCGGGAAAGAATTATGATTTCGGACGTCGTAATTGATTCAAAAAACCTTTCGGATGTACTGGCTTCTTGTGATAGCGCAATTTTATTTGGTGCAACCGTGGGCGTGGGGCCGGACAGACTCATTTCAAAATATGGAAAACTCTCTCCCGCAAAAGCTTTCATGTTTCAGGCAATTGGTGCTGAAAGAATTGAAACGCTTTGTAATGCGTTTTGCGAAGAAAAGAATCAGGAAGTGAAAAAAGAGGGAAAAAGCCTCTGTCCAAGATTTAGTCCCGGGTATGGGGATTTGGATTTGACGCTTCAAAAAGATTTGTTCAGAATTTTAAGTCTTTCTAAAAATATAGGACTAACATTAAACGAAAGCATGTTGATGTCACCCTCAAAGTCCGTAACCGCGATTGTCGGCGTGGCAACCTGTGAACTGCACACAAAAACGGGATGCAAACTTTGTAAAAAGACAGATTGTGAATACAGAAAAAAGGATCAGTAAGGTATGAAAATCACAGAATTTTTAAAAGACAACATCATATATTTAGACGGCGCAATGGGGACGCTTCTCCAAAAAAAAGGACTTCAGCCCGGCGAACTTCCGGAACGGTGGAATTTAACGCATCCTGAAGGGATTCAGGAAATCCATAAAGCTTATTATGACGCCGGAAGCAACGTGGTCAGCGCAAATACATTTGGCGCAAACTGTTTAAAGTTTTCTGAAAGTGAACTTGAAGAAATTATTTCTGCGGCAATCAGCCACGTCAAAAAGGCAAAAGAGGAAAGTAGTGCTACCCAGGAAAAGTGGGTTGCGATGGATATTGGTCCCACGGGAAGAATGCTCAAGCCTTACGGCGATTTATCCTTTGAAGATGCCGTGGAAGTGTTTGCAAAAACGGTAAGACTTGGCGTAAAATACGGCGCAGATTTATTTTTCATCCAGACAATGAATGATAGTTTTGAAACCAAAGCAGCGCTTTTGGCGGTAAGAGAAAATAGTAGCCTTCCCGTGTTTGTGGCAAACGCCTTTGGGGAAGACGGAAAACTTATGACCGGCGCATCTCCTGAAGTGATGGTCGCAATGCTTGAAGGAATGGGCGCAGATGCTATCGGCGTAAACTGCTCACTAGGCCCAAAAGCGCTTATGAATGTTGTAGATAAATATTTAGAAAACGCATCGGTTCCGGTTTTGGTAAAACCCAATGCAGGTCTCCCGAAAGCATTAGATGGCGAAACGGTTTATGATGTTTTACCGGATGAATTTTCAAAAGACGTAACCGAAATGATAAAACGCGGTGTGAAAATTGCCGGTGGATGCTGCGGAACAACACCTGAGTATATTTTAGAACTTACGAAAAAAAGTAAAGGCGTAAAGCCAAAAGAAATAATGCCGAAAGAAAAAACAGTAGTATCGTCTTATACGCATACGGTATCTTTCGGAGATGTTCCGATTTTAATTGGTGAGCGCATTAATCCGACGGGAAAAAAACGCTTTAAAGAGGCGCTTAAGAACCACGATATTGACTATATCTTAAAAGAGGGCATCGCACAGCAGGAGCGAGGCGCGCATATTTTAGATGTAAACGTCGGTCTTCCCGATATTGATGAAGTGGAAATGCTCGATACCGCTGTTTGTGAACTTCAGGCGGTAACAGACCTTCCGCTTCAGATTGACACGTCAGATGCATGTGCTATGGAAATGGCGCTAAGACATTATAACGGAAAAGCAATGATTAACTCCGTGAACGGAAAACAGGAAAGCATGGACTTAGTTTTCCCACTTGTGAAGAAATACGGCGGTGTGGTGGTTGCCTTAACGCTTGATGAAAACGGCATCCCGGAAAAAGCAGAAGAGCGCCTCAAAATCGCAAAAAAAATCATAAAAGAAGCAGAAAAATACGGCATCCAAAAACACGACATCATCTTTGATCCGCTGGCACTCACTGTAAGCGCAGACCAAAACGCTGCGGTAGAAACTTTAAAGGCGGTAAAAGAGATAAAGGAAACGCTTTTATGCCACACATCTTTGGGTGTTTCAAACGTTTCTTTCGGGCTTCCGAATCGCGACATCATAAATAGTGCCTTTTTCACATTGGCACTTGGAAACGGACTTTCTGCGGCAATTATGAACCCGTATTCTTTAGAAATGATGAAAGCATATAAAGCGTTTCTCGTTCTTTCCGGAAACGATGAAAACTGTGCATCGTTCATTGAATTTGCAAATCAGCAGGAGCCGGATTCAAAACCTGCGAAAAAACCGGATGAAACCGATTTAAAGCGTGCAGTCGTTAAGGGTTTAAAAGAGCAGGCGGCAAATCTTACGCGTGAACTTTTAAATTCGCGCGCACCGTTAGAAATCGTAAATGAAGAAATCATCCCCGCACTTGACAGTGTGGGAATCGGTTTTGAAAAAAATGAAGTGTATCTTCCGCAGCTTTTAATGAGCGCAGAGGCGGCAAAAGCGGCGTTTGAAGAAATTAAGAAAAGTCTTTCTGCCGACAAAGCGCAGAATAAGTGCGCGTTTGTTATCGCAACCGTGAAAGGTGATATTCACGATATCGGTAAAAACATCGTAAAACTTTTATTAGAGAATTATGGTTTTTCCGTAACTGATTTGGGAAAAGATGTTGCACCCGAAACGGTTTTAGAGGCGGTTACAAAACTGCACGCTCCGCTTGTGGGACTGAGTGCTTTAATGACAACAACTGTTCCTGCGATGGAAGAAACGATTCGCCTTTTAAAGGAGCGCGCTCCGTGGTGTAAAACCATTGTCGGCGGTGCGGTTTTAAATGAAGAGTATGCAGAGGCAATCGGCGCGGATATGTACGCAAAAGATGCGATGGAAGCCGTGCGATATGCAGAAACCATCAACAGTAAGTTATAAAAAAAGACCGCTTATGCGGTCTTTTTATTTTTTCGTCTGCATCGTCTTTGGCGAAACGCCATATCTTTTTTTAAATTTTACAGAAAAATAATTGCTGTCACTAAAGCCGCATTCTGCTGCAATTTCTGCAATCGGAATGCGCTTTTCTTGCTTTAATAAAGATTCTGCTTTTGTCAGACGCAACTTACTTACATACTCGTTAAAATTCATCCCGATTTCTTTTTTGAATCTGCGCGAAAAATGTTCGGGACTCACCGAGAATCGCTTTGCAATTTCAGAGAGCGAAATGTCAGAAGAGAGATTCTTTAAAATGAAAGTCAGCGCTTTTTCGATGAAACTGCTTTGTGACAAAGAATCTGTATAGTGATTTTTATTTCTAGCCATCAAAAAGAAGAAAAGTTCCATATGACATCTTATCACATCGTCTGAATATTCATCGGAGCTTTTATATTCCTCGCCGATTGTGTTTAAAAGTTTATGGAGCGTATCTTTAATTTCCGGATTTCGATATAGGTACTTTCGCTTTGAAAAAAGAGATAGCACGGAGGAGGGAATATATTTTCTCGTGCAGTTAATTAAAATTCTGGATGGCTTATTTTTGATATAGAGCGTGTTATGAATAATTCCTTCCGGAATCAGAACAAGATCGCCGGGAATGAGTTTATAGGATTTATTATCGATAAAATAATCGCAGTCACCGTTTTCGATATAATAAATCTCAAAGAAGTTGTGGTAGTGCTCAGGAAAGACGATATCATCCGGCTCGCCGGCATAGTTATGGCGCTCAAAATAAAACGGCTCATTATCTGAAAATTTCACGTATTTCACTTGACAACACCTCCCTTACTATTTAGCATAGCACAAAGCATCAAAAAAATCAAGAAAATTCAAATAAGAACGTCAAAAAAATCAAGGTTCATGCATCGCGTTTTCGATATAATGAAAGTATCAAAAAATAACGAGGTGGCATAAATGACAGAAAAAATCATTCAATTTGGCGAAGGCGGATTTTTGCGCGGTTTTGTAGACTGGATGGTACAAATCGCAAATGAAAAAACAGACTTTGACGGAAAGGTTTGCGTTGTGCAGCCGATAAAGGACGGTATGTGCGATATGCTTACTTCCCAAAACTGTGAATACACCCACATTTGCCGCGGAAAAGAAGGCGTCGATATCAAAAAAATAGATGTGATTTCAAGATGCGTAAAACCGTATGATGATTTTGAGGGCTACTTAAACCTCGCAGAAAATAAAGACTTTCGTTTTATCGTTTCGAATACTACAGAAGCAGGAATCACTTTTGATGAAAACGACAAAATCACAGATAGACCTGCAAAAACATTTCCCGGTAAACTCACACAGCTTTTAAAAAAGCGTTTTGAATCAGGACTCGGTGGCTTTGTATTTCTCCCTTGCGAGCTCATCGATAAAAACGGCGAGAATTTAAAGAAAAGAATCTTACAGTATGCAGATTTGTGGAACTTAGGAGATGCTTTTAAAGCGTGGATACAGGATGAAAACATCTTCTGCAATACTTTGGTTGACCGCATCAATACAGGTTATCCGAAAGACGAAAAAATTGACCTTCCGTATGAAGATAATATGGTAAACACCTCAGAATATTTCCATCTTTGGGTTATCGAAGGATATGAGAACTTATTTTCTGAAATTCCCTTTGATAAGTGCGGCTTAAATGTTATCGTAACGGATAATTTAGAGCGCTACCGCACAAGAAAGGTGCGTATCTTAAACGGTGCGCACACGTCTATGGTACCTTTTGCGCTTCTTTCCGGATTTGAAACGGTAAAAGAATGTGTAGATGATGAAAAAATGTGTGCTTTTTTAAAGGGATGTATTTACGACGAAATTATTCCGACTTTGGACCTCCCAAAAGAAGAACTGTTAGAATATGCAGAAAACGTACTTTTGCGTTTTGCAAATCCCTATATCAAACATTTCCTTTCGTCTATTGCGCTCAACTCGGTAAGTAAATTCTGCGTACGTGTACTTCCATCCATTCTGGAGTACATCAAGCGTTTTAACAAAATGCCCGAAAAACTTCTGTTTTCTTTCGCAAAACTGATTGAATTTTATAAAACAGATATGACGAAAGACGATGCAGATGTTGTGGCGTTTATGAAGACGGCAACCGTCGCTGAAATTTTAAAAAATGAAACTCTCTGGGGCGAAGATTTATCGTTTTTAGAAAGTGAGATTAAAAAATATGTTAATCAATAAACTCGATAACGTTGAAGTAAATATAGAAAACGGTCATAAATACGCAATCCGCGAGATTAAAGCCGGTGAAAACATCATAAAGTACGGTCAGCCGATCGGTCACGCAACAAGTGATATCAAGTGCGGTGAGCATGTACATACACACAATGTAAAAACCAATCTCTCAGGAAAAATTGAGTATGTATACGCGCCAAGCAAAACCCAAGATGAGAAAAAGGAAACCGACCTTGAATTTTTAGGTTATGTCCGCAAAAATGGCGATGTCGGTATCCGAAATGATATCTGGATCGTGAACACCGTAGGTTGTGTGAACAAGGTCGCAGAAGAAATTTCAAAACGTACCGGCGCAAAACATTTTCCGCATCCTTTTGGGTGCTCGCAGTTGGGAGATGACCAAAGTGTAACGCAAAAAATTCTTGCAGGAATGGTAAAACACCCAAATGCCGGTGGCGTTTTAGTCTTAGGATTAGGGTGTGAAAATAACCATATAGCAGAATTTCGGAAAGTGCTTGGAGAAGTGGACGAAACCCGCGTGAAATTTTTAAATGCGCAAGATGTGGAAGATGAAATTGAAGAAGGCGTTCGTATCATTGAAGAATTAAAGAAAAACGCAGAGAAAGATGTTCGTGTTCTGCTTCCGATTTCAAAACTTCGCGTTGGATTAAAGTGCGGCGGAAGTGATGGATTTTCCGGCATTACCGCAAATCCTTTGGTGGGAAGATTCTGTGACAGCCTTACATCATTTGGTGGAAGTTGTGTGTTAACAGAAGTTCCTGAAATGTT
>JAZRET010000191.1:0-1440 GCA_045660945.1 Congzhengia sp. | reverse complement strand
AGGTTGCAAAGAATAAGTTGTCTAGCGCTTCTTCGGTGAACTCTGAGAGACGGTCTTGGATACGCCTGAGCCCGTCTTCCAAGCAGAGATACAGGACTGTTCCTTTCTCTGTTCGTAGATTCCAAAAGCGTTCGCCTTTGGCGACCTTCAGACAGAGCAGAAGGAGCAACCAGGACTTACCGATTTTTGACGGACCCGACACCACGTGCATTCCTTGCGGAATTAAACTGCTCACGATATATTTCATGGGCGGGATATCAAGCTTCATCAGTTCTTCACCACTGATGGTTTTAAATTTTTCTTTTTTCATGTTGTACTCCTTCCGTAATAAATTTTCTTTTTAGTAGTTTTAATATATGGTTTTACACAATCATCCGCATCACCTCCGTATATTTTCAAACAAAAAACCACCGGCGAGACTAGTATCAAACGATACCATCTTATCGGTGGTTAATTTACCATCAGAAAGATTATGTAATTGTATTTTAGATATAGTTATCCCTTGTATGCGCAAAAAACAACAACAGACAACAAAAATTAAAGTGCAGGGGCAAGTTTATAAAAGTTTAAGGATGTTTCTCCGACCACGTGCCAACAAAGTTTTCCGTTACTTTTTTAACGGAAAGCACGAATCATATATGGTGTAACAGACATCTTTTCAGCCTGAAACAACATATCCCGTCTGCCAACGGGCTGTGCCTAACACAGAAGTATCATTATCTCCCTTCGGGGTCATTGCAAATCGAAACATGCTGATTGTCGTTTCGATCCGGCGCAATTGCTTATCGCTCGCTCCTTTTCGAGAGGTCTTGGCGGCATTGTCCGGCTGCTCACCTTTGAGTACGAAGGAGTTGTGTACTCGGCATCCTTTATTCAGTTGTGCCTCATTTTTTGAGGGGAGTTTATTATAACACCGAACATAAGTTCTGTCAACAAAAGTTTTAAAAAATATTTTTCACAACTGTTTCCCCTTGATTTTATGCGGCTTTGCGCCGTTTTTTGCGTTTCAAAAAATAAGACGAGAATTTACCCGATAGAGTAAATATCTCGCCTTAAACGCCGTTTTAAGCGCCACACCGCCGCATATTACACGACAGAGAGATTATATATCTTCTACTTGTTCTAGCCCCTGCATCACTTCCACCATGATGCGCGTCGCAAGAATAAATCCCGCACTGAAAGCTTCGCGCTCGGTAATGCAAGAAAGTTCACTAGTGCAGTCCTTGAACTTTTCGAAGATTTCTTTCTGCTTCTCCGTAAGACCGGAGTTTAGTTCTTCTTCGTTTTTACATATCAGTTTTACAAGTTTGTCCACACGAGTGCCTTGTTTAATATACCTTTCGTGCGGACTGATGTTTCCGTAATATAAATCTTCAAGCGTTGTCATTGTTATCCCACCTCACATAAGAAGAGGACGACTCACCATCGGTCATTCCCGAT
>JAZRET010000190.1:0-1100 GCA_045660945.1 Congzhengia sp. | reverse complement strand
GGTTTTTTCTTCCTGGATATCTTGCTCAATATAATCATCCTGCTCGAATGCGTAAATGGAATCAGCAAGTTCCGGCAAAACTTCTTTTACGCGCTTAAGCGCTCTTCTGATAACCGTCTTGTTTACCATTTCGCCGGTCCACTTCACCCAGAAGGTGTCGGTGTTGAGTTCGTCCGTGATGACCTTTCGTTTTCTGGTTCTATTGTACTTGTCAACATACTCAACCCATTGGGATTTGTAAAAGCCCTGCTCTGATGCAGCGGCGATGGTGAGCATATCGTCAATGGAGATTTCGCAGGTAGTCATCGCAACGCGCTTATTAGACTTCACGTCGTGGATATCGAGTCTGCAGATAAATTTTGAAAAGTACTTATCCAGGAGTCTCTGCGCCGTAATTACCCTATCGGAGTTGTATCGTTTGTCTTCCAGGGTGTAGATGATATCGCCGTTATAAAAATTCTCCTTAAAATATGTAGTTTCAAAATCTTCTTTCGGAACGGCGAGAATTGTGTCGGTGATGCGGTACCCTTTTCTTGCAGATGCACGAAGAAAGGCTTCTACTCTGGCAGAAGGAACGATGGTTTTACCGCGCCTTACAAAATCTATCTTGTCATAATCTTCTGCGACGATTCCGCCCTGCATTAAAGTCTGCAGGCCGGAAAGGAGCGTGTTCGCCGCATGAAGTTCGTCTTGCTCTGTGTCAAGTTCCAAAGTATTCAGAGAAGAAATCAGTTTCACGGCAAAGGGTGCGCAGGTTGTTTTCATTCCGATTTCTCTTTTAATTGCGCTTAAGCACTCTGCAGTGCTGATGGTAAGTTGCTTATATACCGAAAGTTGCTCTCCCATTATGCCTTCACCTCTTTCTTCACTTCTTCTTTTTTACAATCACATTTTTCGCCGGGGTCTAATGCTGCACCGCAGTTCGGGCATTCATCGTAATACATTACACATCCTCCTCGTGGTGGCAAACACTTCCGCCGGTCATTTCGATTATTTCATCTTTTGTGATTCTGTCATAGCACCCTTCACAAATCTTATCTCCGCAAAGGACGATGTATTTATCGCCGCGCTCGATGTTTCCGGTGCAGTAATCACATATA
>JAZRET010000189.1:0-5059 GCA_045660945.1 Congzhengia sp. | reverse complement strand
TTCTTCGCCCATTAGCGCATCTTCTTCCGTTACATTATCCATAACTGTCGGAGCGATTTGATTCGTTTCAGGATTCACGTTTCCACCGACAACCACTTTGTCTTTATCAATCAGTCCTAAAAGACGCGCAAAATGTTTTTCGTTTATAATTTTGCCGTAGTTTTCGTTTTCCAGCGGATTTTCGCCGAACTGCTTTTTGATTTGCTTTGTTACTTCGGATATAAATTCCTCTTTTATCGACTCTTCGCAAAGGATGTAGTCGGGCGCGACGCAGGTCTGACCGCAGTTTAAAAATTTGCCGAACACAATTCTTTTTGCAGCGAGTTTCACGTTTGCGCTTTTATCCACAATACACGGACTTTTTCCGCCGAGTTCTAAAACTGCGGGCGTGAGGTGTTCTGCGGTATGACGCAATACTTCTTTTCCCACCGCCTGACTTCCCGTAAAGAACACAAAATCAAATTTCTGCTCTAAAAGCGCGGTGTTTTCGGATCTTCCGCCGCTAACAACAGCAACAAATTCCGGCGCAAAACATTCTGCGATAATTTTTTCAATGATTTTGCTTGTCGCAGGGGAGTAGGCGCTCGGCTTTAAAATCACGGTGTTTCCTGCGGCAATTGCGTCTGCAAGCGGATCGATGCTCAAAAGAAACGGGTAATTCCACGGACTCATAATGAGCGTATTTCCGTAAGGCACGGGCTGTTTAAAACTGTGCGAGGCAAAGTTTGTAAGCGGCGAGATAACCGTCTTTCTTTTAGAAAAACGCTTCACATGGCGAATCATATAGGAAATTTCTGATAGCACGAGACCGGTTTCGCACATAAATCCTTCAAAGTGGCTTTTTCCAAGGTCTGACTTTAATGCCTCATTTATTTCGTTTTCGTATTTTTTTACGGCAGAATAAAGTTTTTTCAGTTGTTCAATGCGGAACTTTGTGGGAATCGTCGCGCCGCTTTTATAAAATGTTCTTTGTTTTCTGAGTAAATTTTGTATTTCCTGACTTGTCATAATTTTCTCCTTATGCTTTTTCAAATCCTACAAGTATACCGCCTTTTTCGGCGTAAAAACTGCATAAACCGTGGGTTTTGTGCACTTCAACCTGAGCGTTTTCAAACCTTTCCATAATCGAATTCTTCAGGCGTTCTGCCGCCGGCTCGTTCTGACAATGACTGATACTGATTTTGCCTTTTTTGAAGCCCTCGTCTTCGAGAGTTTCCAGTAAAGTCGTAAGCGAACGGCGCTCGCCGCGACATTTGTGCATCGGCTCTAAAGTTCCCTCATCGCTTGCTTTTCCGACAATACAAATCCCTGCAATACCAACAAGTTTTGCAACCAGTGGAGAAACTCTACCGTTGTTTGCAAAGGTTTTTAATGACTTCAGCATAAAGACGAGCCCCGTATGTTTCATATAATCTGTCACGTGATGGAGAATTTCTTCAAAAGGCATATCTTGTGTCACACATTCTAAAATTTTCTCAATCACCAATGTGATTTCGGGACCTGCCGAAAGGCTATCAAACACATGCACGCGTTTTCCTTCGTTTTCGGCTTCAAAAATTTGCTTTGCAGCACAAGCGGAATTGTAACTTCCGGAAAGTCCGCTTGTAATGGTCACGCAAAAGATATCATCTGCATCCCCGAAAGCGTCAAGCCAGTCACTTGTATTCGGGCAGGAAGATTTCGATTTTCCTTTGTACTGAGATAAAAATTTCACCATATTTTCTACATCAAGCGAAACGTCATCCACAAATTCTTTTTCATCTGTAGCGATTTTCATCGGAGCACACGCAAACGGGAAATCGCCCAAAGTAAATAAGTCGCAGGAGGAATCGGCAACGATTTTAATTTTTCTCATGGAGTCCTCCTATTGTGTAATAAAAACCTTCAAGTTCTTTTTTAGTCATCAGTTTCGGCACAGGATAAAGCGGATTTGCTTCTTTTTCTGCGTGCTTTGCCAAATCCTTGACGTCTTCTTTTCTGATGCCATCAATTTTATCCGGTATATTCATCTCGCGGTTTAAGTTTTTAATTGCCTCAATGAATTTTTTTGCGCCAACTTCATACGAATCTTCTTTTTCGCAAACGCCTGCGGCAAGTCCCAAAGAAAAGAGTTTTTTGTAAACGCTTTTTCCGTATGTCTCAAGGATATAAGGCATAATTACCGTATTTGCAAGACCGTGGGGCGTTCCATATTTTCCGCCGAGGGAATGTGCAATCGCGTGAATATATCCGACATAAGATTTTGAAAACGCGATGCCCGCTTTGTATGCGGCAAAAAGCATATTTTCGCGCGCGGTATGGTTTTTTCCGTCGCGGTAAGCCGTCTGGATATTTTCAAAAACGAGTTTTGTGGCATCGAGTGCGAGTTTTCTCGTTTCTTTTGTCGTAGAACGCCCGATATATGCCTCAACCGCGTGGGTGAGTGCATCCATTCCGGTTGTAGCCGTCAAATGCGGCGGAAGGGAATAGGTAAGACGCGCGTCTAAAACGGCGTAGTGGGGGATGAGTGGAAAACTCATAATCGCATATTTTTTGTGCGTGGCAGAATCTGTAATCATAGCGGCGAGCGTTGTTTCACTGCCGGTTCCTGCGGTGGTTGGAATCGCAATCAGGCACGGCAATTTACGCCAGACTTTTAGTTTGCCACCCATTTGATTCACGGTTTTCTTTGGATAAGCAACTCTCACGCCAACGGCTTTTGCACAGTCCATAGCAGAACCGCCGCCGATGGCAATCAAACAATTGCAGTGATTTTCTTTATAAAGCGACAACGCCTCTTCCACATTGGTTACCGTGGGATTGGGCTTTGTTCTGTCGTATATACAGTATCGCACGCCACATTCTTTTAATACGTCTTCTAAAGAAGAGAGCAGACCATTTTCTACAATGCCTTTGTCTGTTACGATAAGTGCAGAGGTGATTTTTTCTTTATGAAACACTTTGCCGAGGTCTTGGCAGGCTTTGATGATTTCGGGTTCTCTGTAGGGGAGAACCGGCATAGCAGCGCGAAATCCTGCCTGAAACGCGCGGCAATATAGTGATTTTACAAAAAACATAAAGACAATCCTTTCTTTTTTGAACCTTTTCAGCACACTGTGTGCTGTAGAAAATTTTAAACAGAGAAATCTCTCTGCTTAAAATTATACTTTTAATCCGTCTAAAATAAATTGAAAGCCATATCGATAGCGCTTTAATGCTTCCTCTAAAGAAAGTTTTCTTCCGATGGCATCGGTGTTAAACCCGCGCACGAAACACCAGATTGCGTAACTCGTCATATCGGTATCGACGTTTTTGATATGGCCTTTTTCTATGGCGTAATTTAAAATCTTTTTAATTTCTTCGAGCCACCATTGATAATTACTGTCGGTAACCGAATCGTTTTCGAAAACATAGTGGGCAAAGTTTTTTCTTGTTTCGTAGGAAATGATGAGTGTTTTTTCCACTTCATCCATAATCTGCTCAAAGAAATCGAGGGACTCATCGAAATGGAAATTAAGACTTTTTCTGACCTTTAAGACAGAACGCTCCGAAATAATGTCAAGAACTTCGTCGATATTGTGAAAACGATTATAAAAAACGCGGTTTGTGATACCTAAGTGCTGTAATATTTTGCGCACGTTGATATTATGCGCACCCTCGGACAAGGTTAGTTTTTCAGTAGCATCTATAATTTGCTCGGATACTTCATCGTAAATTAACTGATCGCCGGAATTTTTCATACAAACACCTCCGCTTAGCACACTGTGTGCTAAACTAATCTTACCATATTTTTCTTTTATTGTCAATAGGATTTTAAGGTATGAATTCTTTTATCACACGCCGCAGGCGTATTTCACATTGCGAAGCAAATATTTCACGTGCGAAGCACATTTCACAAATCCTGAAAGGATTTAGTTCATTGAAAAAAGCACTTCTTTTGAAGTGCTTTTTTCTGGCACGCCTGACTGGATTCGAACCAGCGACACCCGGCGTCGGAGGCCGGTGCTCTATCCAACTGGGCTACAGGCGCATATGAAAGGTCTGCACTTTGGCAGACCTTTTTCTTTTAGTTATTTGTTTTCTCTTTGATTTCGTCAATCTGATAAGAAAGTGTCATCAAACTGTCAATCAGGTGCACGTTTTCAACGGCAACATCATCCGGAACGGGAATGTCTACGTAAGAGAAATTCCAAAGGCCCTTCACGCCGCTTTCGATCAAACGATTTGCAGTATCGCGCACTTCTGTTTTAGGAAGTGTGAGTACCGCAATATCTACCTGATTTTGTTTGCAGAAACTTTCCAAATCGTTTACGGACTGTACTTTCATTCCTCGAATTTCCGTGCCGATTTTATTTTCATCATTATCAAAAATGCCGATGATACCATATCCGCGCTTTTCAATGTTTGTGTAGTTAATAAGCGCGCGGCCCATATTACCTGCACCGATAATGATTAACGAGTGAGTTTCATTTAATCCTAAAATTTCGCCCAGTTCGGTGTATAAAGTTTCAATGTTATAACCGTATCCTTGTTGACCAAAACCGCCGAAGCAGTTTAAATCTTGTCGTATCTGGCTTGCGGTAAGTCCCATTCTTCCAGAAAGTTCGCGGGAAGAAATGCGATAAACGCCTTCGGCCAAAAGTTCACCTAAAAACCTATGGTAACGTGGCAATCTGTTTATAACAAGTTCTGAAATGCCTTGTGAATTGGTCATATATTTTCCTCCCTTTTATTTTTTGCATTATAAATTAAAGTAAACCTTTAAGGCGAATGTCAATTTCTTTAAGGAATGTTTCGGTATCAACCGTCTTTTTGTTTTCTAAAGTGGAAAGGGCGGCAAGGTCACCAGTCATAACGCCTTCCTCAATAGTTTGAATGGTTGCTTTTTCAAGCTTATCGGCGAAATCGCAAAGGTCGGGGGTGTTATCAAGCTCACCGCGTTTGCGAAGTGCACCTGTCCAAGCAAAGAGGGTTGCAACGCTGTTGGTTGAGGTTTTTTCGCCTTTTAAGTGGCGGTAATAGTGGCGTTGAACGGTAGCGTGAGCGGCTTGATACTCGTATACGCCGTCGGGAGAAACAA
>JAZRET010000188.1:0-3972 GCA_045660945.1 Congzhengia sp. | reverse complement strand
GTAACTGCAGCGTCGTAATTTCAGAAGGCGCAGAAGTTGGTGCACCGATTATTTCAAACCCCGATGTTTTAATCGCGTTAAACCGTCCTTCACTCGATAAATTTGAAGAAACAGTTGCACCCGGCGGCTATATTATTTATGACGATTCTTTAATCGACAGAGATGTTGAAAGATCCGACGTAAACGTAATTAAAATCCCGGCAACTAAGCTTACCAATGAACACCATTTAGAAACACTTGCCAACATGATTATCTTAGGCAGAATGCTCAAAGCTACTGAACTCTTCACCATTGATGAAGTTATCGGCGGTATCAAAAAGAGCGTTCCGGCTTCCAAAGAATGGCTCGTTGAGAAAAATATTGAGGCAGTTAACATCGGCTTCAATTATTAAAAACAAACTTACATAAACTCCCCTTCCGCTATTCGGCTGGGGAGTTTTTTTTGCACACTTTTTGCTTTGTCCGTTATGCGCTTTTTCCAAAAACGAGAGAAAATGAATGAGAATTGGACAAATGGAATCCGAAGGCGTATGTGGATACGCCGAGAGGTGACATTTGTTCAAAAAGCAAAGGGTTTAAAAAAATAGAGATTCGCAAATCTGCGAATCTCTACAAAAGATCGTATTATACTTTTTTGTTTGCTCACGAAAAGATATTCTTAAAATTATCTCTTTCGCTTTGCTTGTTTCTCGGCATTTTCACCGTTTTTTTACTGTTCAGTCTTACCGAAGGTAAATGTACCGCTACCAACGTAGAGTCCCATATAACCATCACCAGTTAAGCGGTTTTCTAAATCATCGTCTAAGTAGTCAATGATATTTTTACCATTCACTGTTAAAATGATTCTTGTACCATTTTCTTCTTCGATGGTACCGGCAACAATTTCGTAGGTTTTAAAGTATTCAAATACCTGACCGTTGTTCGGGAAGCCCGGTCCGAATACAGGGTTATAGCCATCTTCACCCATAAACATGGTACGTTTTCCGTCTTTAAATCTCTGCAGTTCGATAAAGTCGGGTTTAAAACCAATCATATAGCAATCACTGTTGGAGTACTGTTTTTCCTTATCCGGAACTTTAAATGCCAAAGACGGCCATGTGTGCGGACTGTCGATGCGAAGCGTGAACTTATAAAGACCGTCTGCCATCTTTTCTTTTGTATAGTAAGACGGGTTACCGGAAACAGAAATTGTTCCGTCTTCATTTAATTTTGCTACGTCTTCTTTCCAGTTTTCAATCTTAAAGAAGTCATCCGGAAGCTCGCTTGCAGGAAGATTTGCGGATTCTTCTAAACCATAACTTAAAACTTTTAAGAGGATATCCTTTTTAAATACTTTTCCGCTATAGTTAAAAGATACATGCGCCATGGTTTCGCCACGTTTTAAGCCCCTTAAAGTGTTGTTTTCCGCAACTTCAACTAAAGTCGGATCGTCAAACTCATAAGAAATAGAATCAAATTCTACTTTTCTGTTGTATTTTGCAACACCAGTCAACTGAAGTTCCGTATCATAATCGATAATAATCTTTAAGTGATCGAATTTCATTTGGATGTCCGTGAGTTCGTCACCGGAAATGATTTCGATTTCTTTATAGCGAATGATGTCATCTGCCAAAACGCTCACGTAGATAAACGCTCTGCCTGCACCAACGGTTTTAATTAAGCCATTTTCGTCTACCGTTACAACAGACGGATCAGAAGATGCATACGTTGCTACGTAATCGTCAGCTGAAGCCTTTGCCTGCTTTCTTCCGTAAGCGGTGATGTTGATTTGTTTGGTTTCGCCAATATCAGCAACCCATTTTTCAATATCTACGCCGTATCTTTGCACTTTTACCGGGAAGTTTTCTAAAAATTCCGGTTCTAATCCTGCTTCATCGATAATTTTCTGTGCGGTCGCCGGCCAGTTGCCGTCTTCAACTACGATCGGTTCTTCTACGTTGTTGTAAGGCGAGTTGATGAGCATAGAATCGGTTGTGGAATAGTTATTTACAACAGTATTATAACGAATACTCGGTTTATGGATGTGAAGCCATCTGGGTTCCATAGGTTCTGCTCTTCCGTCCATCTTCCAGATGTCAACATCGTTAAAGTCGATTACGTTATTTTCAATGTGCCAGAAGGTAGAACCTTCGTCCGGATAAACCGCAGTATACGCGTTTCTTGAGTTTTCAAAGTAGTTATTTGTCCAAAGGTTCGGGTGTTCATACGTTCCGCCTGTTGCACCTAACGTATAAATCGGTCCACCGTCTTTTAATTTGCTGTTCATTACATCATGGATGTAGTTATAAGAAAGTGATGTGTTATAAACGCCGGTACCGGGCGTTGCAGTATCTTCTGCGTAGCCACCCCAACCGTAACCGCCGTGCACACCGGAGTAGTTACAGTTTGCAATTTCATTGTGTTCAAATGTGGTGTTCTTGGTCCAGGTGAAGGAGAAACCTGTGCCGGAACCATAGTCCACACCAATATCATGAATGTAGTTGTTATCAATGGTATTATTGATGGTATAATACTTATATTCTTTTGGTTTGATTTCGGTTTCATAATCATCGCCGGGGCCCCAACCGAACGCAATACCACCGCCGGAAATATCACAAACTTCGTTGCCGATTACATCACATTCCTGGATGGAATAGTACATCTGGAGTGTGGAAGAACCGAGTTTATGGAATTTGTTATTTGTGAAGTCTACGTATCTTGCACAGTTTACGCGAACTGCGCCTTCCGGATGTCCGCCGTCAACCCAGTTGTTCTGGGAAGCTCTGTAGCCTTTTTCCGGATCACTCGGACGCATCCAGTTGGTGTATGCAAACTCTAAGTTGTCAAACACCAAGTTGTGTACCGGATTATCTGCGGTACCGGTGATTGTCAGAAGTCTGTCGATTACAGGAAGTGTTGCCACCATTGTTTTGGGGTCTTCGTATTCCCTAGGCATATAATAAAGGTAGCCATCGGTTTTGTCGATGTACCATTCGCCCGGAACGTTGATGAATTCATACGCATTTTCAAACCAGTGCGGAAGTCTGTATGGGGTATTACCGCTCTGTCCGTTTGACCATGCCGGCTGATCCATAATGATTTTGGTTTTGCCGTCTTCTGTGAGTTCGATTTTTTCCACGCCGCAACGAGGCTGTGTCCACTCAGAATAGGTTACCATTTCGATATCGTCCTGGTTCTTAAGTTCTACCATGGAAGGATCATCACAAAGATAACCAAATTCTTTGTCCTGTACGCAGTTTGCGGGGTCGCCATCTGTTTTTGCACGAACTGCACGGATGCCGTCAATATAAACCTGACGGGAAATGTAGTCGCCTACCTTAACTTTATAAATGTTTTTCTCTTTATCATGAAGTGTAAAATCGGAAAAACGCTTTGCAGAGATAATCTGAGCTCTTTCTGCACCGTAAGAGGTGTATACAACGTTGTAACCGTTTGTACCGGAATCTTCTACACCAAGTTCAACCGCTTCCGCGAGGTTGTGTTCTCCCTCTTTTAAGAACACAAAGATATGGTTTTTCATATCTTTGTTTACGTCTTTTACGAGCGCTGTCGCTGCTTTGATGGTTTTTACCGGTGCGTTTTTCGATCCGTCGTTTTTATCGTCACCGTTTTTAGCGTCAACATAGAACGCTAAGCGACCGCCTTTTTCGAGTGCTCGAAGTAAAAGTTCACTTGCTTCTGCTCTCGTTAAGGTTTTTTTCGGGCCAAAGGAACCGTCCGGATAACCTGCTAAAAGACCAAAATTAAACGCTTTTGTTACGCCATCTACTGCGTAGTCGAAAATTTTGTCTTTATCCGTAAAGGAAAGTGCCATCTTGGTTTCCTTCGCACCGAAGGTTTCTGCAACCTTTGCAATAATTAAAGCCGCGTCTTGTCTTGTGATGTCGCTATCGGGGGTAAAAGCGCTGTCTATAAAGAGCGCATCAGGAAGAAGGCCGTTTTCTTTTGCAGTAGCAATTGCGCCAGCGAACC
>JAZRET010000187.1:0-8887 GCA_045660945.1 Congzhengia sp. | reverse complement strand
TAATTGAAATTGATTGGAAATAGTTTTAATTAAATTATTTTAAGAAAAGTAGTTTAATGGATTGACGGCTTTGCCGTCTTTTTTTATGCTTAAATGTAAATGTGGCCCAGTAGTAGCACCATTAGTTGGAAGGCCTTTTGAATCAGAATACCCTTCGCATTCTGTGAGTTGGTGACGCAAATCATAAATCACTTCGTCGGGCGCTTTAAAACCAAAAGGCGCGGGATTTCCGATGTTGAGTTTTAAAACATTTGTACCTTCTTGTTCCATTCGTGCAGCCTCATCCACCACCGGGCCACGAACATCATAGAGCACATGTTCCAGTTTTGATGATTTTGTAATATGATACATTGTTTGTTCTTCTGTCAGACACCCCGATTCCATTTGCTGTAAACCCTTTTCCTGAATTGTCTGACACAAGTTTTCGTCGAACATTGAACTTTTCATCTTCTTCTCCTTCAAAATTTTGGTTTAATGCCATAATTGTATCATTTTTTTCTGTTTTCGTCAAGATTTACATAGTAAAACAGAATTTTTTTCGGAAAAGTTCAACTTCGTCAAAAAGTGTTTCGTTCGAATCCGACGAAACACTTTACTTATTTTTTATTCTTCAAGTTTCCAACCAAAATCGTCATGGTAAATCATCTGTTTGGTCATACCGCCGTCAATGCAGATATTTTCTCCCGTGATAAACCCTGCCATATCAGAGCATAGATAAAGAACCATTTTTGCAATATCCAAAGGATTTCCGACTCTTCCTGCAGGCTGCTGAATTGCATCTGCTCCTTCATATACTTTGTAGTTTGTATCAATCCACCCGGGCGAAATGGAATTTACCCGCACTTTCCCCGCAAAACTTACAGAAAGTGCGTGCGTCAAAGCAGAAATTCCGCCTTTTGCCGCCGTATAACTTTCTGTTTGCGGCTGGCTCATTCTGTCTCGCGAAGAGGAGATATTTATGATAGATGCCCCTTTTGCAAAATAGGGCGCAAAGAGTTTTGAAAGATAGAAAGGCGCAGTAATGCCAATCTTCATCGCATATTCAAAATCTTCATAAGTTGCATCTTCTATACCACACATTCTAGGCGGCGCATTATTGATTAAAAAATCTATTTTCCCAAAATCTTTTATTACTTTTTGAGAAAAGGATTCGAGCGTTTCTCTATCTGCAAGATCTCCTTTAAAATATTCATTTTCCTTTAAATCAATCATACAAACCGTTGCGCCGTACTTTTTAAATTCTTCTACGATGCATTTCCCTATGCCCTGCGCACCGCCTGTTACGACGGCAACCTTTCCATTAAAGTCAAACATTTCTATCACCCCTTTTGTAGATTTTACAAATTTAATGATAAGACTTTTGTCAAGTCAGGAGAACAGTGAATAATAGGACCTACTAACTTTTCCCTATTTTTTCAACTGATTTTTCTTAAACACTTTTCTTTAGAACCTGCGAGAATACTATATTTTCTCGCATACGATAGTATATGTAAATATCAAAATCGGCAAACTATTCTTTTAAATTGTATGGACTTGACACAAGTAAATTCTATACCAAGACAATAGAACCGTCCCCTTGTCTTTTGTCTTTATTTGTTAATTAAGTTATTGGTTGCACCACAATCACATATATTATACGCAACAGAATTCCAACTTCCGCATTTACCGCAATACCATTGCTCGTTTAATATATTTCTGTATGTCTGTTCAAAATTAGGATTTAATTTTAAAATGTAAGATAATAAATTGGGATATTCTAAAAAATACATGGTCGCAAAATTAATATCTTTAGCAATCTTTCTTTCAATATCAATTTTAGCAACTTTCTGTAATATTTTTGATGAATATTTATTTAACAATAAAATAGAGCACAACAATAATAAGCCAATGAATAACGCCCCTATATCTGCAGCCATTATACCTGATGCTAACAAAATTATGCCAAATGCACCACCAATAATTGTTATAAAGGAAAATGTCTTACTTAAAGATGTAGCCCTATCAGACCATTTATAACTTGTAAAATAAATTGGAATTGCCATAAAATCACCTCAAAAATAGTTTATATCATAAATCAACAGACTGGTGTATTTAATTTATCTTCCCTCTTTTCTTGCATCAACCCTTTTCTGAGAATCTTTATAAATAAATTTCCAAAAGTACCATTTACGAATAAAACACTTTATTGCGAATGGGATTCCACCACCTACCAGCAATAAAATTAAAAATACTTCCTCCCGATTAACAAATTCTTCTGAAGTTAACATCGTTATTATGGTCATTATAATTATCCAAACGATAAAGACATACCAATTCCCACCACATAATATATAATCCTTGCATTCACCCTTAACATATTCTTCGCTTCGAGTGGCTAATTCAATAGCGTTGTTATCATAATATTCATAACCACAATGCTCACATTTTTTATACGGAGAACCATAATAATATGTGTACTTTTGGTTGTAAACCCTTACATCTCTTCCACATCTTTTGCATTTTTCATAAACAATAGTTTGCATTTTAATTTCTCTCCTTATTTTAAGTTCTCAATCGTTCAGCATATTTCGACAAAGTTCGTGTCAAGTCAGGAATAAAAACTATTTTATTTTGTAAAATTACGTTTTTATATATTTTTATATCATTCCCCTTTGATATAGGACATTAAATCCGCAATCTGTTCTCTGTCCAAAAGTCGCCATCTGCATCAAAACGTTCCCTTTAGAATCAACCCCCACCCAACATCTAGGATATCAACGCATCATATACCGCTTTTTCAAAACGTTGCGCGGATTGATTGGCAGCACCGCCATCAAAATGTGAATTTTTCATAAACACCGCACAAATCTGATTTTCTACATCTATCCAAAAATGTGCGCCGTATGCACCGCTCCAGCCATAACTGCCAACAGAAAGAGTCCCATAGGATTCATTCAGAATGACCCGAACACCAAGTCCCCAATTTTCCGTTCCTTCACCAAAAGCAAATTCTTCCGGCAGATACTGCTGCGAAATTTTACGTAATGTTTCAGGGGATACAATTTGCTGTCCTCTCACGTTCCCCTCATTTAAAAGCATTTGTGCGAAATTAGCATAGTCATGTAGCGTAGATACCAATCCTGCTCCCGCAAGTTTTTGACCACATGGAATCTGTCCAAAAATACAGTTTGGATATGTAACAGCGACATCATTTTTGTCATCCGTCTTTTTATGCATGGTGATAACCCGTTTCCACTGCTCCTCGGATGGCAAAAATGTAGTATCCCGCATATCGCATGGGATGAAAATTTCCTTTTTTAAAAACTCTTCGTAATCTTGCTTTGTAACCTTTTCCACAATTGCTGCAAGCACATCAAACGCCGCATATGCACTGTAAGATTGCATAGTAAACGGCTCAAAATCAAGTCCTGCGCGAACGAAACATCTAATTGTCTTCAAATAACTGCCTCTATCCGCATCCGTCACCTCAACCGGTTTTTCGTTGCTTCCAAAACCGGATGTATGCGTAAGACAGTGCAAAATGGTGACCGGTGTTTTTGTCTTCCCTAAATCCACACCGTCTTTTGTAATAACATGGATATCGTTAAACTCCGGAAAAAACTTGCTGACAGGATCATCTAAGGAAACAAGGCCTCTGTCTACCAAAATTAAAATCGCAGCCGCTGTGATTGGTTTTGTCATAGATGCAAGACGAAAGATTGTGCCGTCATCCACCTTTTGCGCTTCATCAAGCCCCGTCACTCCAAAGTGTTCCTTCAAAATTTCAGTTCCATTCTGGGATACAAAATAGGACGAACCAAACAAATTTTGGTTTTCTAAATCGTATTTTGCGATTTCCTGAATATTTTGCTTAAGTTTCGCTTTATCGAGCAATTTCATTTCTTTTCCTCACCTAAAAAACATGATTCTCCTTTGATATAGGAGATTAAATCTTTTATCTGCGTGCGATCTGAAAAGTCTCCGTCTGCATCGCAAAGTTCAATCAGAAGTTTTTCCATCTCTGTCGGGTTTTGTTTCGCGCTCATAATCTTTTTCAATGTTTTAAGCGCCGTTCTGTGAACCACGCTTAGTTCATCGAGCACCATTTTGCCTGTAAATGCAAAAAGTTTTACATTCTCAGAAACGCCGTTTTTGAAATTCTTTTCCACCACGAGTTTGTCATAATACTCTCTATATTCAAGCGGTGTGATTCCCGTTGAATAGATGGCGATTTTTTTATCCTTTAATTTCTCAATATTCTTTGTAATAAGACTTACGCCGTTGATTGCTTCGGCGTATAATCCTCCACCATAAATAATGGTGTCATAGTTTTCAAGGTCTTCTACGCTTACATCCTTTGCATCTTTCATTTCACAGCCAAGTTCTTCAGAAATCCACTCAGCATACGTTTTTGTCGAACCGTATTTTGTTTTGTACACAACAATTGCGCGCATGTTTAAATCTCCTTATATAAAAATATCAATATCCATATAACCAACCAGATGGGAACAAAAAGGTATACGGTGCGGTAACGATTGCAAAAGTCAGGGAAAGTTTCCACCTTGCCTTTTTCTCATAACTTTTAAAGGTTACAAAATAGTTCAGAACAAAAATCAAAACGGCAGAAATCAGCATTGCCGGAATGGTAAGATACAGTTCATCCCCCATTCTGCCGAGCTCAGACCCCACCAACATAACAAGCAAACTCGCCGCACCGGCCATATCCGAAAGAAGTCCGATACAAAAAATTTTTAGTATATTCTTTTTATACTGCGCTTTCTTGTTTTGAATTCCTAAAACTTTCATAGAAATCAAAAAAACCAAACTGTCAATCAAAAAGTTCCCCGGAAGAACAATCAGCCACATCTGCGGAAATAAAAGCAACATCCACAAAGGAAATAATACATTATAAAGCCTTATTTCTTTTTTCATTTTCTTTCCTTCTTTCGTGCGTAATATTCTTTTCTTCTATTTTATTACGTTATCAGGATAAAATCAAGAAAAACATACAAAATATTCTTAAAAGCCTTGCCGTTATGCCAAAACTTGACATTTCTTTAAAAAATTGGTACAATATAGGTAGTTTTAAACTCCTGCGGCTTTTTGCCGGCAATATGAAAGGAGCATTTTTTATGAAAAAATTAATTACAATCTTTCTATGTATGATGATGCTTGTTTCTGCTTTCTCGTTTTCAGGCGTTTCGGCAGAATCGAATTCTCAACCCCCGATTTCTGTTACGTTGGACCACGCACCTGTCATCTTTGATCAGGAACCCATTATGGTAAACGAGAGAACACTCGTTCCCGTCCGTGCAATTTTTGAAGCAATGGGGGCAACGGTTGCGTGGAATGCAAACACAAAAACCGTAACTTCCATTTTGGGCGACACCACGGTTATTATGGTGGTTGGAAACACCGTGATGACAGTAAACGATGTGCCGAAATCGTTAGATGTTCCCGCACAGATCCACGGTGACAGAACGCTTGTTCCCGTTCGTGCAGTTTCTGAAAGTTTTGGTGCAGATGTAAAGTGGATTTCTGAAACACGCACCGTAGAGATTATTTCAGAAGATTTTCAAGAAAGACTTTCAAACATCCACCATTTCGGTTGCGTGAAAAAACTGGCTTCCGAAACGCAGGAATCAACCGTTGCATTCGGACTTGAGTATTTCGACGACTACAATGTAGTAGAATACGCGCCCGACGGAACTGATATTTCTATCGGATACACCGATGCTGTCGGACATATTTCCTTAAGCGTTCGCACCGACCTTTACACGGGAGAAGATCAACCACTTACAGAAGGTTACGCAAAAAGCATTGCTGAAGATCTCGTATCAGTTTTGAACAAAACACTCATTTCTTCTAATGTGACCAAGTTCAACGGAACCGACTTTATGAAAATCAAATGTACCGCTCCGGGTATCATGCACGGCATTACCGATTTAGAACCCGATATTACCATTTATATTGCAAGAAAGAACGGTGTAACTTACACGCTGACATATTCCATTTACGGCTCCGTTGATTCTAAAATTTTAGGTGACTTTAATTATATGGCACAATCTTTGGTGATTGCATAAAAAGCACAACAAAAAAAGAATGGATTTTGAAATCCATTCTTTTTTATTTGTTTCGAAACGCAGCAGGGGTTGCCCCTCTGCGTTTTTTAAATTCTCTGTATAAACTTGCACTGGAACTAAAGCCCGCGTTTGCAGCAACGGCCTCTACTGTAAGTTCTGTTGTCGCAAGAAGCTCTTCTGCCAGTTCAAAACGCCTGTCAACAAGGAGCTGATGGAGTGACTTCCCGTAGCGTTTGGTGACAATCCGGTCCAGTTGTCTTGTGCTGATAAAAAGTTCTTTTGCAAGTTCGGCACCGGAGCACTTTTGACGATAGCGCGTTGCAATCAGTTCGTCGAGTTTCATCATTCGTTCAATATCGTTTGAAGACGACTCGTTCTTTTTCTGCGTCATCTCAATTTCAACGTTTTCTCTTTTCTCTTTTGCAAGTTTTAAAAACAGTTCCAAAAGATGCAGTGCCGGTAAAAACGTTTCGGTCTTTGGCTGAAACGCCTCATCTATCACTTTCTCAATTTCGCAGACAAAGTCCAGACGATTTCTGAAAACATGCGTTTCTTCATTTGCAACCGGTAAAATCTTTTTGTATAAATCTGTACCGTTTTCCATGCCATTTCGTTTCATAAGAAACGGGATGGTACACCCCAGCGTTCCCTGTCCGCAATACTGTAAAACGTGCGTTTGGGTAGGGGGAATAATCGCGATGTCTCCTGCTTCAAGCAAAATGCTTCCATCGTGCGTTTTGATGCGGATTTCACCTTGCGTACATACAAAAAGTTCATGAAAAACGTGTTTATGCATCAGGGCTTCGTGAGGAGGCCTTTCACCATCCGCGCAAGATGGCAAAGTAATGAGAATCTGAAAATTTACATTTTCAAGTTGCACACCGAATTCTTTCGTTGATTGCTGTTCATAGTTTCGTTTCAAAACGCCACCTCCCCTTTTGCTTAGCATACCATCTTTTTTATAAAATGTCAATATTCTTATGTTTTTTTTAGACATTTTTTGAAACTATTGTCGTAATCTATAATTTACAGATTTTTATTTTCGTTTTATAATATAAGTAGTAAGGAAAATTATTATAGAAATGAGGAATATTATGAAACACACAAAAGATTTATTTTCTTTAGATGGTCGTGTTGCCATTGTTACCGGCGGACGTGGTCTTTATGGTGCCAGCATTTCTTTGGGACTTTGCGAAATGGGTGCGTCTGTTGTAATTGCATCAAGAAATGGTGCTAAATGCGAAGAATATGCAAAAGAATTAAGAGAAAAAGGCTATGATGCAGTTGGTGCATCCTTAGACCTTGGAAGCGATGAATCCATTTCCGCTTTGGTGGATTTCGTTATCGAGCGTTACGGCAAAATCGACGTATTAGTCAACAACGCCGTTGACAGAAGCAATTTGGCTCCGCTTGCCACAGCAACCAGAGAAAAACTGCAGGATTCTATGAGCATTAACTTGAACGGTCAGATTATTCTCTCTCAGAAAGTTTTAGAACATATGGTGAAAGCAGAAAGCGGAAGCATTATTAACATTGGCTCTATGAGAGGTCTCGACTGTCCTCATTTCCCATTCTATCCGGAAGCTATGAGAGAACAGTCCATTAACTACACTACAGAAAAATGGGCTATGGTCGGCATGACAAAATATATGGCAGGTCGCTACGGCGAATATCATATCCGTGTGAACTGCATCGCTCCCGGCGGCTTCAATCCGGGAATTACAGATAATCCTGAAACAAAAGACTTCTTTGATACTTATATTGATAACTGCCCGCTACACTGCTGGGCAAACGAAGATGATATCAAAGGTCCCGTTGTGTTCTTGGCATCTGAAGCATCAAACTACGTAACCGGTGCGACACTTGTGATGGACGGCGGCTGGACCATCTGGTAAAGGAGAGAAAGATTATGAAGTATGCATCCAAAAAAGGAATTGACATTTCTGTTTTTTCTTTAGGTACAGTACAACTCGGTATGGACTACGGTTTAGGTGAACACACCGCAAAACCCGAAAAAGAATATGCCTTTTCTCTTCTTGACAGAGCGATTGAAAAAGGTGTGAACATGCTTGACACCGCCAATAACTACGGCGACTCGGAAACCGTCATTGGCGAATGGCTTAAAACAGTGGACGACGAGAAAAAACCGATGATTGTAACAAAAATCGGACCTTTCGATCACAGTTCTCCCGAAGCTTTAGAGAAAGATATTTATGCGCAGACAGAAACCTGCATGAAAACACTTGGCGTTGAACAGATTGACGTTTTAATGGCGCATGACTATGACGACTACGAGAAAAATCCGGAAATTTTAAAAAGAGTATTTAACGAATTAAAGGCATCCGGAAAAACCCGCTATACCGCAATTTCTGTCTACTCCCGTCACGACTATAAATTTGTAGCAGAATCCGGCTTCGATGCGGTGCAGATTCCGTTAAACCTTTTTGACTGGTCGCAGATTGAAAGCGGCGGTATTAAAGCTTTGGAAGATGCAGGGATGATGATTTTTACGCGTAGTGTATTCCTGCAGGGACTCGTCTTTTTAAAACCGGAAGAAATTGATCCCAGAATGGATTTCTGCATTCCTTATGTTAAGAAATTCTTAGAACTTTGCGACGAGTTTAAGCTTTCTCCGAGTGTTCTTGCAATGTCTTTTGCATTTTCTGTTCCGGGCGTAACCTCTCTCGTTTTAGGTTGCCAGACGCTCGAGCAGCTCGACAGCAACTGTGAAATGATTGACGCAGTTCGAAAACTGACCCCCGAAGAAATGAACAAAATTCACGACGCATTTAAAGATATTGATCCTCGCGTGTTGGATCCGAGAT
>JAZRET010000186.1:0-5255 GCA_045660945.1 Congzhengia sp. | reverse complement strand
TTAGCAAGTTGCGGCGCAGAAGTGCAGAAAGGGAATGCTCCCGAAGAAAGAAAACTTCAGAGACTCTTCAGAAACAAAGAAGCATCTCTTCTCATTAAACGTTGTAACGACTTTGGTGCCGGGGGTGTATCCGTTGCAATTGGCGAACTTGCAGACGGTCTTTGCGTTGATTTAAACCAGGTTCCTAAAAAATATGACGGATTAGACGGCACAGAACTTGCAATCTCTGAATCTCAGGAAAGAATGGCAGTAGTTGTTGCAAAAGAAGATGCAGATAGATTCATTGAACTTGCGGGCGAAGAGAATTTAGAAGCCACAAAAGTTGCGGTTGTAACCGAAGAGCCGCGCTTGGTACTTAACTGGAACGGCAAGAGCATCGTAAATATTTCAAGAGAATTCTTAAATTCCAACGGTGCAGAAAAGCATATTGATATTGCGCCCGCCGCTCCTGAAGAATATGGTACGGCATTTTATAAAGATACATTTGCAGAAAGCATTAAGGCTTTAGCAACAGATTTAAACATCTGCTCAAAACGTGGTCTTTCTGAACGCTTCGATTCCACCATCGGCGCAAACACAGTACTTATGCCTTTCGGCGGAAAATATCAGTATACACCGGCACAGTCCATGGTGCACAAAGTGGCAGTAGAAGGAAGACACACCGATACCTGCTCGCTGATGGCATGGGGCTATAACCCCTTTATCTCTGAAAAGAGCCCGTACCATGGTGCATACCTTGCCGTGGTAGAATCCGTGTGTAAACTCATTGCATCCGGTGCAGAATTTAAAGATGTTTATTTAACCTTCCAGGAATACTTTGAAAAACCGATGAAAGACCCTGCTCGTTGGGGTAAACCCATGGCAGCACTTTTAGGTGCTTTTCGTGCACAGCTCGACTATGAAATCGGCGCAATTGGCGGTAAAGACTCCATGAGCGGTAGCTTTGAAGATATCGACGTTCCGCCGACACTTGTTTCCTTTGCAGTAACAACAGAAAACAAGAAAAACATCATCTCTCCTGAATTTAAAGCACCCGGTCACAAAGTGGTTGTGTTAAAGCCTGAGTATGATGAAAATGGTCTGCCCAAGGCAGAAAGCCTTAAGAAAAACTTTGAAACCATTAGCACACTCGTTCGCGAAGGCGTTATCGTTTCTGCTTATACACTTGGTATGGGCGGTATTGCAGAGGCAGTTTTAAAAATGTCTTTGGGTAACAAGATTGGTTTTGAATTTGCAAGTTCTGTAGATTTACAGAAAATATTTAAGTATAACTACGGTGCGTTTGTATTAGAGCTTAATAAAGATGTTCCCTGCGGTAGAGTTTTAGGTTATACGAAAAAAGCATACGAACTTTCTTTCGGCGCTGAAACCGTATCCGGTGAAGAACTGTTAAAAGACTATGAAAGTGTGTTAGAGCCCATCTTCCCGGCAACAACAAACGGAAGCAAAAAGAAACTCGATAACATTTCTTATATGGCAGAATCTAGAGTTGCACCGAAGATTAAGGCGGCAAAACCGAAAGTATTGATTCCGGTATTCCCCGGCACAAACTGTGAATATGACACGGCAAAGGCGTTAGAGACAGCAGGCGCAGAGGCAGATATTTTCGTCATCCGCAACTTAACGCCGCAGGCGGTTTCTGAATCCACCGATGCCTTTGCGAAACATTTAAGAGAATCCCAGATGCTCTTTGTTCCCGGTGGTTTCTCCGGTGGTGACGAACCGGACGGTTCCGGTAAATTCATCACAGCATTTATGAGAAACGCGCTCATTAAAGACGAAATTCACGACCTTTTAAAGAATCGTGACGGTTTGGCTTGCGGTATCTGTAACGGATTCCAGGCGCTGATTAAATTAGGCTTAGTTCCTTATGGCGAAATCATCGATACCGATGCTGATTGCCCGACATTGACCTTTAACACCATTAGCCGACATCAGTCAAGAATTGTGCGTGTAAGAGTTGCGTCCAACAAATCTCCGTGGCTCGCTAACACCAATGTCGGAGACATCTATAACGTTGCAATTTCTCATGGCGAAGGAAGATTCTTGGCAAACGACGATGTTGTGAAGAAACTCATTCTAAACGGTCAGGTTGCAACACAGTATGTTGATATGGACGGCGACGCAACAGAGGATATTCTCTATAATCCTAATGGTTCTGTTATGGCGATTGAAGGTATCACCTCTCACGACGGCAGAGACTTTGGTAAGATGGGTCATGCGGAACGTATTGGTGACGGCCTCTATAAGAACGTTCCCGGCGTATATGATATGGGAATGTTTGAAGCGGCAGTGAAATACTTTAAGTAAATTATTATTTAAAAAGCATCAGGCAATTTGCCTGATGCTTTTTTATTTGTCATAAAGAGAAATCGGCAGTCATATACATTATCAAAAAAGGTGGCGATTTTGTGGAGAAAGCACGAGGAGAAATATATCCTTTATTGATAGATGAGGTACAAAAGGCGGTGGGGAATGCTAACTTTACGTATCTTCAGGAAATCAGAATCCGGACAGGCCGCCCTGTGATGCTTTTGTATGGAAATGAAATGAAGATTCCGGATGAGGGGTTTTTGCCTACGCCTGAGAATATAGAGAAGCAAATACAAATTTTCTGCAAATGTTCCCGCTACGCATATCAGGAGGAAATGAAGAATGGTTTTTTGACGATTTCCGGCGGTCACCGTGTCGGGCTTGGCGGACGGGCTGTGATGAAGAACGAAGAAGTCATTGCGATGACAGATTTTTCATCTGTAAACATCCGCGTGGCAAGAGAATATCCGGAGTGTTCCCTTTCGCTTCTGCATAAAATTACGGAGGGAAAGCGCATTTATAATACGGTCCTTATCTCGCCGCCGGGTGTTGGAAAAACGACGTTTCTTCGGGATATCGGAAGAATATTATCTCGGAATTTCCGCGTTTGTATTGTGGACGAGCGCAGTGAAATCGCGGCGGTAAAAAACGGAGTGCCGCAGTTTGATGTTGGTCTTCAAACGGACGTGTTAGATGCATTCCCAAAGGAAATCGGGATGCGAAATGCGTTGCGTGCGTTATCTCCGGACGTTTTAATTACCGACGAAATCGGAGACGAAAAAGATAAAATTGCCATAAAAGAAGTGCTTAAAGGCGGATGTAAAATCATTACGAGTATGCACGGTTATTCGATCGAAGAAGCACAAGAGAAAAAAACGGCGCTTTTAGAACTTTTTGAGTGTGCCGTATTATTGCAAAAGACAGATGGTGGCGTGGAGGTGGCGGTGTGCAAAAAGTTATAGGTGCTTTTTTTGTAATATTTTCCGGTGTGCTCCTTTCGTGGGTTCGTGTGCTACGTGAAAAGACGAAATTACAAAACTTAAAAGAAATACAAAAAGCACTTTTTTATATGAAACAGGAAATTTCGTTTTCGGGGAAAATTCTTGCTCGGATTATAACAGAAGTTGCATTTCGAACTGATGGAGAAGTTGGAGAATTTTTTAAAAGACTTGGAGAAGAAGTTCTCAAAGATGAAACGGTATCGATGTTTTCGTGCTTTTTAAAAGCAAAAGAGGGAAAAGCTTTTCTTCCCGATGAAGCGGAGCGCATTTTAGAGGACTTTTTTAAAGAAGTGGGTTCTTTTTCGGGAGAACTGGAAGATAGACACCTCGATAGGACGCTGACAAAACTGGAGCAGATTGAAACAGAGGCGCATGAATGTTTTCTTAAAAATAAAAAACTAAATTTAACGCTCGGCATTTGCGCATCGTTTGGCGTAGTGATGCTGCTTTTATAGAAAGGGATGTTTTATTTTGGAAGTAAGCCTGATTTTTAAAATTGCCGCAATCGGCATCTTAGTAAGTGTTTTAAATTTGGTTTTGGTTCGTGCCGGAAGAGAAGAACAGGCAATGCTCACCACGCTTACGGGACTTGTGGTGGTTTTAATGATGGTGATTCAGCAAATCAGCGAATTGTTTTCGGAAATCCAACGGATTTTCGATTTATAAACGCGATGGAAATCTTAAAAATTTTTGGAGTCGCCGTATGCGGAACTGTGCTTGTACTTGTTTTAAAAGAGCAAAAGCCTGCATTTGGTACGCTATTGACACTTGCGCTTTCTTTGTTTTTGTTTTTTTTAGCCACTCCGCATATAGCGGAGTTGGTGCAAACGCTTCGCTCGCTCTTTGATGCTATCGGAGGAAAAAGCAATTATTTTGATGCGCTTTTGAAAATCATCGGCATTTCTATGCTCGGACAAATTGGCGCAGATGTCTGTAAAGATGCAGGACTTACGTCCGTTGCGAGCACGATATCACTTTTTGGACGCATAGCATCTTTGCTTTTGTGCCTTCCGGCGGTAGAGACGCTTATCACTTTAATCGGGGGTGTTTTCCCCGCCTGATACGGAGGAGGAATATATTGCGGTACATTCGAAAATTTTGTTTTATTTCAGGCGTGCTGCTCTTTATTCTCTGCTTGCCACAACCGGTTTTTGCAGAAAATGTGGAAGCGCTTATTGAAAAAACAGAAGATATTTACGTGCCTTATGGGTATCGCGTTTCGGAGACGGCAAAAAGTGTATTGACCGGTAACTTAGCGTTTTCCTTTTCGGAAGTTTTAAAAAAGGCGGCAGAACTTTTCTTTGGTGCTTTACGAGAACAACTCGGCACGATAGGGAAAGTCACAACTGCAGGACTTTTGTGTGGCGTGTTTACACATATGTTAGATCGTTCTTCTTCATACCTTCAAATTTCCGGGTGTGCCATTATCGGTGCGATGGTGTTTTCGGTCTTTTCGGGCGCGCTCAACATGGTAGAAGAAGGCATTGATGCGATGCTTTTATTTACTGAGTCATTGTTGCCTTTCGTCACAACGGGGGTCATCTCAAGCGGACAAGCATCCGGTGGCGTGCTGGCAGGGAGTATGTTTGCGGCGATGCAGGTGTTTATTTTTATTTGTCGGAAAGTGTTCATTCCATGGGTTTTATTGATGGCGGCGTTAGAAATCACAGACCGCCTTGGAGAAGAACGGTTTTTAAAGGGGATAAACGCTTTTTTGAAACAAGGGTATAAGCACACTGTGGGGCTTTTGCTTATTTTATACGGAGGCATCACTGCGCTTGGAAGCGTAGCAGGAGAAGCCACGGGAACACTTGCAGGAAAGACGATAAAATATGCTGCGCAAAGTTTTGTACCCTTAATTGGCGGAGCATTGGCAGATTCTTACGAAATGGTACAGACGAGTGCACGTGCAGTGGGGGGTGCGCTGGGAGTGGGAGGGTT
>JAZRET010000185.1:0-2331 GCA_045660945.1 Congzhengia sp. | reverse complement strand
ACAACGGAGCACACAACCCTTTAAAAACACGATGGTACGAATTCCGGGACCGTCGTGAACGGAGAATCTTTGAATATCAAAAATTCTTCCCTTAACATCGGATAAACTCAAAATTCTCACATCCCTTGTTCTGTTCTGTTGATGATGTCATCCTGAAGCGATTTTGAAAGTGTGGTAAACATCGCACTGTAGCCTGCAACACGAACAACCAAACCTTTATATTTTTCGGGGTTTTTCTGTGCGTCGATTAAGGTTGCGCGGTCTACAACGTTAAACTGGATGTGACTGCCTTTCTTGTCAAAATAAGAACGGATTAAGTAGCAGAAGGATTCTAATCCCGACTGACCTTTTAAGGCAGAGGGATGGAACTTCATATTAAAGAGTGTACCGTTCGACGCAATAAAGTGGTCGAGTTTCGACACGGAGTTACAGGATGCGGTCGGACCGTTTAAGTCCTTGCCGGCAGAAGGAGATACGCCGTCTGCCACGGGGGTATACGCTAAACGACCGTCGGGGGTAGCACCTGTTTGTGCGCCCAGAGGAACGTTTGCGGATACAGGATAGAGTCCTGCGTGGAACATACCACCTCTCGGGTTTTTGTATTTTTCGAGCGGTTTTGTGTAAGTGTATGCCACGTCTCTTGCAAATGCGTCAACTTCGTCGATATCGTTACCGAACTTCGGAACAGCGTCGATGAGTTCGCGGATTTTTTTGTATTCTGCGGTATTCACATTTGTCTGGGAAGCTTTTACTGCAGAAACGATATCAGCGATTGCCTTTTCGTCGATGTCTTTACCGGATTTTGTGAGTTCTGCCACAATATTTGCCGCAATGTTTGCGACGTTTGCTTCAGAAACGCCGGATTCACCGTAGTTGTGGTCTAAAGCGTCTTTAAGCTCAGTCAATGTAAATTTACCCTGCTCAAATACCAAGGTTTTAATTGCATATAAGGAGTCTGCCATGTTGGCAATACCGAAGCCCTGCGGACCGGTAAAGTTATACACTGCGCCGCCTTCCTGCGCGGATTTACCGCGTGCGATACAATCGTCGATCATGGAAGAAAGGAACGGAAGTGGACAGCGTGTAGCATGTGCTACATCGATTGCGTTATCTGCATTTACCATAAGCGCGATGAAATCGTTCATCTGTGCTTTATATGCATCGTAAAAGTCATCAAATGTCTTCATTTCGCCGATAGGCATAGTTCTAGGACCAACCTGAACGCCTTTATCCATACCGGAAGAGAAGACGAGTTCTAAAGGACGGCACATATTAAAGAATGCCGCATCGTGCCAACCGTCTGTTTTACCGGATTTCTGCGGTTCTACGCAACCGATGATGTTATAGTCGATTGCATCTTCCATGGTTAAACCACGGTTAATGAGTGCCGGAACGATTACTTCATCGTTATAGTAAGCGGGAAGACCAATACCGGTTCGGGTGAGTTCTGCCGCTTTCATCATGAGGTCATGCGGTGTACCGTTCCAGATACGGATGGAGAGGGACGGCTGGGGGAGCATGGTGTGCATAGATGCCGCGATACACATAAAGGATAAATCGTTTGTTGCATCTACGCCGGGTGCGCTCTGACCGCCGACGATTAAGTTCTGGAACATGGAGTAGCCTGCAAAACCTGCTGCAGAAGCTGCGTCACGGATTTTGCTCAAATCATTTAATTTTACCCATACACAGTCGATAAGTTCCTGTGCAGCTTCGGGGGTGATGATTCCGCTATCCAAATCCTTTTTATAATAAGGATACATATACTGGTCAAATCTACCGGGGGAGATAGAGTGACCACTGGATTCTGTTTGAATTAATAACTGCACAAACCAGAAAGACTGACATGCTTCGTGGAATGTGGATGCGCCGTTTTCCGGAACGGTTGCACAGTTTTTCGCGATGGTTAAAAGTTCCATCTTTCTCTTTTCGTCTGTGCATTTTTCTGCCATATCAAGAGCCAAACGCGCATAGCGTTTTGCAAAAGTAATTACAGCCTCACAGCTTTCGATAACTGCTTCTAAGAATGCGCTCTTTTCAGAATATGTAGCACTTGCGGGGCAAAGAGAATCGAGTTCGTTTTTAGCACGCTCAATGATGCCTTTAAAACCGATTGCGAGCACTTCGCCGTATTTTACAGTAACATGACCGACACCGTTATAAAAATAGTTGCCGGGTGTGAAGATGTTGTGCTCGATAGCGGCTAAGGTTCTGTCTGTCATTAAGGATGTTGCAAACTCACTGGTGGTTTTGCCACTCCAGTAACTGTTTGCATCTTTCAATGCTTTCTTTGTTTCTTCTGTGATGGTGAAGGGGTCGGCAGAACGGGTA
>JAZRET010000184.1:0-4302 GCA_045660945.1 Congzhengia sp. | reverse complement strand
ACCCGGGCAATAGTGAAGCGGCACGTCGCAGAGTGCGTGAGCTCTTTTAAATACTTGTTCCATTATTTGTCACCCCCGTGTAATTTCTTCACCGCATCAATAATTTCATTGGGGTACGGGATATTACCGCCGGTTCTTCCGTAGAAGTGAACCGGTAATTTACCGTTTACAGCGAGACGAACATCTTCAATCATCTGACCCATGCTCATTTCCACGGTAAGAATTGCTTTTGCATTCTTGGTGTGCTCGATGTAAGCGCCAGAGGGGAACGGCCAAAGGGTAATCGGGCGGATTAAACCTGCCTTGATGCCCTGAGCGCGCAGTTCGTCTACTGCGTTTTTACAGATACGAGCCACAGAACCATAGCCGGTTAAGATAAACTCTGCGTCATCTGCCATATAGGTTTCGTATTTACACTCGTTCTTTTCGATTACCGCGTAGCGTTCATAACGCTCGAGGTTTAATTTTTCAAGTTCGTCCGGCTGGATATAAAGAGAGTTTACAACATTGTGTTCTCTTTTCATTTCTGTGCCGACGGTTGCCCATGTTTTTTCAGGCAGTGTGCGTTTTGATTCTTTCTTTTCAAATGCAACGGGTTCCATCATCTGACCAAGCGTACCATCTGCCAAAATCATAACGGGTGTTCTGTAAAAATCTGCAAGATCAAACGCTTCCTGTGTTAAATCAACGATTTCCTGAACGGAACTGGGAGCGAGTACAATTAAGTGATAATCACCGTGACCGTGGCCTTTTGTTGCCTGGAAATAGTCAGACTGCGCAGGCTGAATGCCACCTAAACCCGGGCCCGCACGTACAACGTTAATTACTACACAGGGAAGGTCTGCACCTACCATGTAGGAAATTGCTTCTGCTTTTAAACTGATGCCGGGAGAAGACGAAGAAGTCATAACTCTTGCGCCGGCGCCGGCAGCACCGTATACCATATTTGCCGCAGATACTTCACTTTCTGCCTGGAGGAAAACGCCACCAATTTTCGGCATACGTTTTGCCATGTAAGCACTGATTTCAGTCTGCGGAGTGATCGGATAACCGAAAAAGTAGCGACAGCCTGCCTGAATTGCAGCTTCTGCAATGGCTTCGTTGCCTTTTACTAAAACTTTTTCTGCCATTTTATATCAATCCTTTCTGTAGATAAGTTTTCGTCTTATTTGTAAACCTCAATTGCACAGTCGGGGCACATGGTAGCACACATGGAGCAACCGATGCAAGCATCCGGGTTTACGGGTTCAACGGGTTTGTAGCCCTTTTTGTTTAGTTTTTCCTTTGCAGGAGCTAAAACATTTTTCGGACAAGCGGTGATGCAGAGATAGCAACCTTTGCAAACGTCATCCAAAATTACAACTTTTGCCATAGTTTTCATGCCTTTCTTCCCACAGAATATGTATCATCGCTCTGCCGGTGGGACGGACAAAGCGGGTCATTATTAATTAAATTTTATGCAGCCGGCGCGTGATAGAGAATACGGGCGCGTCGACTTTTTCCTGAACGGAAAGGGCGATTTTTTCCGGTGCGCAAACGCAAAATACAGGAAGGTGAGATTCTTCGCTTACTTTTTTTGTGATTTCGTATCCTTCGAGCACGATGCTTTCTGTTGTTTCATCGGCAAGGTTTGTGTCGCTTACAAGTTTTGAAATCTTAAGGCGCGAAGAAAGTTCAATCGCCGTTTTCATATCCAAAATTTCCGAAACTGTTTTTGTTAAGGGACGCCTTGTGTTTATAACGAGATACATCTCGTAATTTGCTTTGTCAAAATAATGTTTGTAGCGACCAAGAGCAATTGCGCCGTCATCATCGCCGCCAACGTCTAACACAATCTGGGCGTCTTTTTCTTCAAAGATGCGCATCACTTCAGGCGGAAGAACGGGAATATCAACATTCGTGCCGGCAAAAGCGGGTGCTAAAACCTTTACGCCGTTTTCTTCTAAAAGTGCACGCGCGTCGTTTGAGCGAAAATAAGGATTTACAATGTCCAAATCTACCAAAAGCACTTTTTCGTGCGTTTTTTTTAATGAAAGAGCAAAGTTTACGGAGAATTCTGTTTTGCCACTTCCGTAATGCCCGGTTATGATATGTATGTTACTCATGGATTATCACTCTCTGTTTTTCATACATCTTAAAATAATTCTTCAAATCATTATACCACAAAAAAAATGAATTGTACAGTAAAAAACGCAAAAAAACCGCTTTTATTTACTTTTTTTACGGTTTTTTGCAAAAAAAAGAACTGCGGCATTTTTTTGTCGCAGCTTTTCGCATAAATTAAAGTTTTAAAAGGGCGCCTAAAACGCCTGCAATTACGATGTAAATGATGGGGTGGAGCCTCCATTTTCGCGTTGCAAATAAAAAGACAAAAAACATCACAATCAGCCGCCAGTCGATGTTTAAAACCGATGTCTTTAAAGTCGAAAAATCCAGTTTTAACACCGAAGAGAAAAAAAGGTTTAATGCCACTGCTGCAATCATACCCACAACCATTGGACGGATGCCGTAAAAAGCGCGATTGACATAAGGGTTATTTTTGAATTTTTCGAGCATCACACTTATGATTAAAACCACAATGACGGAAGGTGTGATGAGTCCGAGTGTTGCAAGCAGCGCACCGGGAATGCCTGCCGTAGTAAATCCTGCATAGGTTGCAACATTTACGCCGATAGGGCCGGGCGTTGATTCTGCAACGGCGATCATATCACTTAAAAAATCACGTGTAAACCATCCGGTGCGGTCTGCCATCTCTTGCAAAAAAGGAATGGTCGCAAGTCCGCCTCCCACGGCAAAAAGTCCTGTTTTAAAAAACTCAAAAAACAATTGGAGGTAAATCATGCTTCATCTCCTCCTTTTTTGTCGCGCTTTACGAAAATTCCTAAAATCGTTCCTGCGATTACAAAATAAATGGGGGATAGGTCAAATACAAAGGAAAGCACACAGGAGATTATGGCAAGTGCCAGACAGATTTTGTCTTTCACTGCAGATTTTCCCATTGTAAATACCGCGTTTAAAACCAAAACCGCAACAATTACGCGGATGCCTCCAAAAATGTGCTTTGTGATTTCATATTCGGCAAAATTCTTTAAAAAGCCTGCAATGATGGTGATGATGATAACAGAAGGCGTTACCACACCGAGTGTTGCAAAGATAGCGCCCCAAAAACCTTTTACCTTTTTTCCAACAAAGGTTGCGGTGTTTACGGCAATTACGCCCGGCGTACACTGTGCAATTGCAAAATAATCTAATAATTCTTCTTCTGTTACCCACTTTTTACGCAAAGAAAGCTCGGTTTTCATTAGTTCGAGCATCGCATAGCCGCCACCAAAAGTGAATGCACCGATTTTAAAGAATGTAAAAAAAAGTAATAGCAAATCGCGCACTTTTTTTCGCTCCTTTGTAAATTTTTTCTGCCAAATAGTATAACATAAAAGAGAAATTCTGTCAATTGACATACTTGAAATTGTGTGGGCTTTGTGCTATAATTGAACGAGAAAAAATCAGAGGAGATAACGATGGATTATAATTATCATACACATACGGTTCGCTGCAGTCACGCAACCGGAACAGAAGAAGAATATGTTTTGCGTGCGATTGAGGGTGGCGTGAAGTTTATGGGATTTTCAGAGCACATCCCGTTTGTGGAGCCCGACGGTACAGAACTTTTTTATCGTCTCCCGATGGCGGAGGCGAAAGAGCATTGTGACGAAGTATTTCGCCTGAAGGAAGAATATAAAGACAAAATTGATTTAACGCTTGGGTTTGAAATGGAATATTATGCGCCTTATTTTGAAGGGATGCTGAAAAATGCCGTTTCGCTTGGTGCAAAATATCTCATTTTAGGGCAGCATTTTTTACTCCCTGCACACTATACGGGAACCCCCACAGATGATGTGGAGAAATTAAAAATGTACGTGGACTGGGTCCTTGAAGCAATGAATACGGGCGTATTTACCTATCTTGCCCACCCGGATGTGATGCATTTTACCGGGGATATTTCTATCTATCAAAAAGAAATGCGCAGAATTTGCAAAGAAGCAACGAAACTCAATATGCCGCTGGAGCTAAATCTTTTGGGTATTCGTGAAAACCGTTATTACCCGACGTCTCACTTTTGGGAAATGGCAGGGGAAGAAAAGTGCCCCGTAACGTTTGGCTTTGATGCGCATAATCCATCGGCGGCTTTTGACGAAACGTCTATTCCCGTTGCCATGGAAATGGTAGAAAAATACAAATTAAACTATATTGGAAGACCGAAACTTATAGACATACAAAAACTTTAAAAATAAAACAAGCCGG
>JAZRET010000183.1:0-5594 GCA_045660945.1 Congzhengia sp. | reverse complement strand
CGGGAAAGTCTTACAAAGGACCCGCCCCCCGAGACACAAGTCGCATTATTGAAATCTCGGGGGGCGTGGACGTCAGTCTCGGCGGACGGCAAAGCGGGACGGAAGCGGAGCCGGGAAGCCCCGCGCCGATCTTGACCGGCGCGGGGCCTCGGCGAATCCGTCTCGACTGCCGTCCGCGGCTGGGCGCGATTCACCATCTCCAATGTTTTGAGCGAAAATAACGCCCGGCCCATCAGTCGGCACAAGCCAAATGACGGGCGTTATTTTCGCTGTCGCCCGAGCCAGTCCCGAGATCGTGCGTGTTTCGTGACGCAACGCGCCTAACGAAATACGCACGAGGAGGGACGTAACCCACAAACGAGCCGATAGAAAAATTCAATCTCGGCGAGGTCGTTTTGAACGACTTCGGAGAGAGCGAAGCGCGGACACCGGCGGTACGATGGAAATCCGCGCGTCGCTGCAGTAGTCAGCGAGGGCGACCGATTAAGTGACAGCGCCCAGCCTGACACCTTGGAACAGGACACCACCGGCGACCAGTTAGCGTTGTCGTTCCACCTTGATGCGCCTCGTTCGTTTTTAATCGGGACGCTACTCCGCAGGCGTCACGGGGAACGACCAGTGAGGGGGGATGATTTTCTTCGGCAGTCGCAGCCGGGGATCTCCCCAGCGCGCACCACACCCCCCAATCGACGCACCAGAAGCAAGGGACTTTTACTACACATGCAATACAAATTTCCGAAAATTTAACAACCGAAATCGAACCGTTATGACAGTCCTTCGGCGTTATGCTGCATCTTTTCTCGGCTTGGTCTGCTCACTTGCCTGCGGGTTGCCCTGCGCTGGTTTGGGGTTGCGCTATGGGCATAAGGGGAAGTGCGGTGAGCAGACAGCCGAGAACGAGAACGACACCACCACCGAAGGGCTGTCATTGATTCAAACTCGGCGAGATTTGACCGTTCGGCACGTTGAGGACACTTTTCCGTATATGGTTTTATATGTTTCTTCCACCGGATCCTCATAAGTCCATGACAATCCGTTATAAATCCACTGGTCGGAGCGTTTATATTCCGGGGGTCGTTGGTCTGCTGGGTATGAAATCGGCGATCCCTGCGGGAGCATATCCACACGGGCGAAGTCTTGTCCTCCGCCTTTTACGTAATACCATATCCCAACGTCAGTGACTCCGTATATTTTATTTCGTTCGCCGGGGTCTATGATGTCCTGCCCCTTCGTCATCCAGTAAAGCGGAAAATTTGCCTGTCGAATATAACTCACATAGATCAGCCAGGTGTTTTTGTATGAAGGACCGACGAAGGGATATGGGAAGTCCTTCTTCTGATCTTCCGGCATTTTTCGTGCTTCGTCGAAAACCGTATAACGTCCCATGGAGTTTATATTAAGGATTTTCCAGTTATTCAATCCGGTTTTGATATTGTTGTCCAGATCGTTAAACTGCTTTTTTGTAATTCTCGGCTGCATTCGGTAGTCCCAATCATAATTCGGCGGATACCATGGTTCGGGTTCGGGATCGTCTCGGAGTTGCTTCTTGATTTTTGCCATGCTGCATAATCCTTTCAATCGAAAATCGCTTGCATGCTGCGTGTTTTTCGGCGAAGCGAAAAACCCGCATCATGCATACCTAAAAGCAAAAACGGCACTCCGAGGAGTGCCGTCTTTGCCGGTGACTACGTTCCAGTTTTGAGGAAGTGAGAAAACCTGAAAAAGCTCATAGCGGATTGCCGTAAAAATGATACTACATTTACCGCAAATCGTCAAAGCATGAACTAAGAAACGGTCACATCTACGTAGGCCTTTACGAAACCGCTGGTCATGCCGGTCACCTTGTCCGTACATTTGACGAAAACGGTGACACGACCCGAGGACGTCACAGTCTTGACGGCTTCGGTGGTGGCGGTGGCGTAGCTGGCATTTTTTACCCACTTCGCCATCTCCTTCACGGCGTTTATGCCTTTGGACTGGGGAGCGGTCGCCCAAATCTGAACGGCGTAATTCTCCTGAGAAATGAGGGTATAACTCGCGGTTATTGCTCCGCCAGTCGCAGACAGCGTGAGATCAGAAGGCGCAGAAGGCGCGCCAGAGGTCGGCGCGCTGGTAACACCAGTACCGCCGCAGCGAACGCTGTTAACGTAACAAGACACAAACCAGTCAAAGCCGGTTTTCTTGAGCATTGCGCCCGTCCAGTCGAGTTCCGTGTGTTCGTTCGCAAAGGTTCTCCACCCGTTCCGCTGATCCTCGGTGAGATCCTTCCACGCTTTGGAAGCATCGATAAGCCGAGTTCTCGCAAGGATCCGGGCTTCGGTCTGCTGGTTGCTCGGGGGGGTGTTCTTTTTGACGGTGTTAATTCCGCGCCAGGTATTAAAGACGATACCCTGAAAACCGCCACGGGCTTGGTCAGAAAACAAAGGTCTGAATACTTTCGGCATTAGATAAGCTCCTTTCTTAAGCTGATTTTACTCGAATACAATCCGAGTTTTTAAGAATTTCCCCGCCAATCCACTATCGCGATTCACGAATTGAGCGAAGATAGTATAAACGCCCTTAAATGCGTTATACTCTGCTGTGGTCATGTTGTATCTGTTGTTTGCGATGTTTGCGGTGTCCGCTTTCCACAGTTCACATTCGGAAAAGTTGAAAATCCTCGACGGGCTTTTCTCCTTGGATATGTATAGCCGTAGATAGTCCTTCGGGACTTCTTCTCCCTGAAGCGCATAAATCACTAGATACTGTTGAAAGATTGAGGGCGTAGTCATTGTTAAGGCTGTCGGAGTCGGCGGAAATTCGGCTTCTGCGATGCTCGGTACTTTCGGATGTCTCACGCTGTAAAGATTTTCCCGACAGCTCACGTACCACGCGAACGCCGGCTTTTTGAACTTCTGCCCGAAGGCGTCCTCGGCTTCGTGAGTTTCGGCAAAATCTTCCCAGCGTTTCCGCTCCTCGTCGGTCATGCGTTGCCAACCAGCAGAAGCCAAGGCGAGCCGACTCGCCACTTCTTTCCGTTTTTCCGTCTGGACATATGGCTTGACGGTGTTTCGGCGAACGTAGTTTATATTATTCGATTCGCTGAAAATGATACCGCCGATTTCCCCTCGTGCTTTTTCGGAGTTTAGAGGACGTGCTATTTTAGCCAAATTCTTGCGCTCCTTTGCTGATCTGGGCGTTTTGCCCTTTGCCTCGATTATAGAGCCAATGACGCAAAAATGCAAAAAAACCACCGTCGAAAAAACGACGGTTTGACAAGTTTTCGGTGGGAGTGCTATAATTTACAAAAGTAGAGATGTTTTGTAAACTTCGAAAAACCACTAAAAAAAATCCGAGGTGAATTGTATGCACACGCGAGAATTGAACATTTTGGCACTTCCCGAGCCGACAAAGAACGCTTTTTTGGCTCGATTGGACGAAATCGGGGGGATTTTACACAGACGGCTCGACAAATTGATCGTCGCCAGGGCGGACGCTTTCGACATGGCTCTCGTTCATGGCAAGCTGGGACGCTGGGACAAGAGCGTTTTCGATTTCGAGAGGGGTATCGACATGAATTTCGGCGAATGGCAGGATCGTATGGAGATTCTCTATAACGATATCATTCACGATCTTGAGGAATTGGAGAAATCTTCACGGATGAAAGGGGGTGATAAATCATGAAGTATCCGAGCGGAAACCCTTACCTCGACGCTTTTCACTATTACAAGTTTACTTGGCTTCGCCAGTCTGATGCGGCGAGGGCTTTGGGAACCAGCACGCCGAACATCGCGGTATTGCTTCGGCGTGGGATGTTGTCGCCCTGCAACATAAACGGGTTTGTTTATGTTAGCTTGGCAAGTATCGAGATGTATCTCGACAGAAAGGAAAGTGAAAAAAGATGATTAAAAGTGGGTGGGGAACCATTAAGGAAATCAAGAAGAAAGACACACTGCACTTCGCAAAAGTCCTCGGAACGAGTCCGAACCGCTTCTTGATCCTCAACAGTTCCCCGTTGTGTTATGAAGGTCATTACCTCCACGGAGAAATGATACCATGTGACGGCGACGGTTGTAAAGTCTGTTCCGCTGGAGTCGGTAAACAAATACGATACTGTTTCGGGGTTTATGAATTTCGGACAAATTGGCGTTGCGTTCTCGAGCTGTCGGCAAAACAAGCCGAGGTGATTTTCGACCAGTATCTTGTTGGAGATGACTCCCGAGGACTTGAGATCGTCATTCGGAAGATGTCCGAAGCGCGCACCAGCAATATGAAAATCACATCAGGGCAGTATGTAGACCTTGGAGAACGTAAGGCATACGAGCCAATCGATGTTGTAGGTTTCATGGAGAACAAATGGCGTCGGCTGAGAGATTCATATTATGTGTCGCCCGAAGGGCGGACGGCGGACGAAGTTCCGCCCTCATCTCAAGCGAAAAAAAAGCCCTCCGAAATATGGGAAGAAACACGAGATCTGGCGAAAATTACACCTTTCAGCAGGTCACGAACTCTGGACGCTTAGTATATTAGTATATGTAGTATACTCATATCCAAATATATATTTGGAAGTGCTTATATACTAAGCAACGAAAACCGCGAAATAATACGGCGTCGGCGGGGATCTCGGGGCGTAAGGTCCGAGCTTGCCGCCGACGCCACGGGTGCAAGTTACCAGCAAGTTGCCAGCAAGTTAAACGCTACAACTGCGACACGGGAAAACCGCCCCCCGGTAGGTTCGGCAAAATTGCCGAGGTGGACGGGGGCGGTTCTGTGTCGCTGTGATAGTTTGTGCCGTCTTTGTGCCGTCTAAATCTTGAAAAATAACGGCAAAATTACGGGGGTTGTGCCACTTCCGCCTTGTTAGTGTGCCGTGATGTTTCAACACCATAATCAATGCGAAGCCGTTGCCGATCCCTCCCCCCTCCCCGTTCCAGTTGGTGTAAAAATTGGGGAGGTGGGGAGAGGACGGCAACCACGAAAACACCAACTTGCCGAAATTGGTTTAACCAACTTCCCCCCTTGGGGGGGGAAAAAGGGGGGGGATCTAATTAAAATCCCGAAAAAATCGCCCGTCTATCCCCCCCCAAGAGTCGGGGGGGGATTATAGAGGGGGGTTGATAAATTTCGCGCACTTGTGCGCGAATACATCAGAAAATTTTCTGACGGGCGATTTTAGACCCGACACCAGGGGGGGGCCCGGCGAGTGGTCGGTTCGGGATTTTGTTCCGAACTTGTTCGGAACACCTTTTTTAAGAACGCTGGGGTTGTGCTGTTTCGGTGATGTTTAACCGCTTCGGCTGTGCTGCGGTTGCGCTGTTTTTGTGGGAGAGCGGAGGAGAGAAAGCGAAAATCGGCGACGGTAAGGCGACGGGTGAAGCGGAACGACGACAGCACGACCAGACGAAAACGGCGCGAATTTACCCGTTTCCGTGATAAGAAAATCATACAAAAAGCCCGCTATATTTCCAGTGTCCGAAGTAACCGAGGTGTAAGTCGTCCGATTTCGGACGGTTGAAACCTCGGTATTTTCAATCTGGGCAACGGCGTAGCCGTTGCGTTCCGTTTTTCAATTGCCGGCAACGCCGGCAAATCTCGGCGGTTTCACCGCCGAGATT
>JAZRET010000182.1:0-4343 GCA_045660945.1 Congzhengia sp. | reverse complement strand
ACAGGCCCGATACCGTTTGCATAAATCATCACGGGAGTGCGTTTTAAAAGCGCCTGACGAATCACGGTTAAGTAGTACCAAAGAGATTTATTCGACGTCACATCCTGCAAAAGACTTCCGCCGCCGAAAATCAAAAGTTTTGCTCTTCCGATTTCTTTTCGGATTTTTAAGAGATTATAACGGTTTAACGCATGCACGCCGTATCGTTTTTCTGTTTCCTCGGGGTTTCCGGATAAAACCAAGACGCGGACGTCTTCTTTTTCTTCACGCAAACCTTTTAAAATTGCAAAAAGGAGCGTTTCGTCGCCTGAATTTTTATAGCCGTAGTATCCCGAAATCACCGCGTCCCACTTTTGGGGATCGTGCGCTGCAAGATACATCGTTTCACAATCTTTTGCCATTTTGGAAAGCGAATAATGACTTAAAATGATTTCTCTTCCGTAAGCGCCGAGTCTTGCGTTTTCCTCTTCTGTATTGGTCATTAAGATTTTTAAATCACGAAGTAATAGTTCGGGCGAAGAAAGTTCTAAGCCTCTGCAGCAGAAGTTTGTGTCGATGGAAACTTTGAGCTTGTCCTCGTCAAAAATTCCGATATATCCTTCGTTCCCGGCAATAATTGCAGGTTTTTCGCACGCCATCGCCTCAAGCGCTGAGCGCGAAACGCCTACAAACCAATCGCCGAGTGCTGCGAATTTATAAATATCCGTTCTTGCGCCGGTGAGAATAATCGCGCGTCTTCCGATGCTTTCATTGATTTTCTTTACCTTTTCTTCTAACTTGTCAAACACGTTTCCGCCGCCGACAATCACAATTTCAAGTTCGGGGTCTATTTTCACAAGTTCGGGCGCAATTTCTGCCAGTTCAAATGCCACCTGCGCGCGGTCTTCGTCCATACGGCTGATGTAAACAATCTTTTTTGATGTTTCGGACAATGAAAATTCTTCGATAACGCTTTTTGCATCTGCCGTTTTACAGAATTTGTTGGTGTCAATTCCGTTGATGGTTACATAAATATCAGAGGGGTTCGTTCCATAGTTATCCATTAAGTATTTTTTAATGTCCACACTCACCGCCATTACCTTTTCTCCCCAATCGGAAAGGTATTTAAGACCGTGCGACGTATCAAACACCCAGTGCGCTGTTGTGACAAAGGTAAAGCGCATACACTTTCTTAAAATGCCACACAAAAACGCAGGAATTCTGCCGTGCGCGTGTACGATATCGATCTTCTCTTCCTTGATAACTTTCTTTAAAAGAGAGAGAGACTTTGCCATATTGGCAGGCGTTTTGGAATGAAGCGGAATTTTATAGTGGCGGATTCCTGCCTCTTTTAAATTTTCTTCATATACACCGCCGTTCGATACTACAACCACACGGTAACCCATACGTTCCAGTTCTAAAGAAAGTTCTAAAACGTGTGTTTCCGCACCGCCGATATCAAAGCGCGTGAGCGCCATTAAAATGCTTTTTTGCTCTTTGTTTGCCATATTGAAAACCCCTTTTTTGATTTCTATAGACAGACCTATTCTTTCATATTATATAAAAAATCATTTATTTTTTCAATGAATCATCGCAATTTGTAACACAAAAACAACATAAGACCTCCCGAAAATCAGGAGGTCTTATGTTGTTTTATAGCCATTTCATCAAAGTTTCTGTTAAAAATACGAATGCACTCGAAAGTGCCGCAACAGTAACTAAACTCTTTCCAAAATACGAAAGAAGTACCGCCGCCAAAAACCCCACCACCGCGGAAACTGCGCTCTCTGTAGACGAAAAAATCGCAGGAATTGTCATCACCGTCAAAACCGCATATGGCATATAGTAAAGAAACGAAAGCATATAGCGGTTTTTGATTTTCTTTCTGAGAAGAACCATCGGGAGCATACGAATGAGGTATGTAACACCCGCCATCACGAAAAGATAAAGCCAAAAGGGAATATTAGTTTGCATCACTCTTTGCCTCCTTATCTAAAATTGGAAGCGGCGCTATAGCGGCAAACAACGCACTTGCCGAAACGGCGCAAATAATCACCGTAAATCCCGTTGGAATTTGGTCAAGCCCCGGAACATAGGTAAATATGCACGAAAGCACAATAGAAACCAAAACGCATAAAAGTGTTGGTCTGTGTTTTTTTGCCACGGGAAGCACAATTGCCACAAACATTCCGTAAATCGCAATGCCCAAAGCCGAAGTTACCGCCGCAGGCAAAATGCTCCCTGCTACAGCTCCTAAAAGCGTTCCCATGCTCCATCCGAGAAACGGCGTTAAAATGAGTCCATATAAATATGCTTTCCCTACAAGATGAGATTTTCCCGATGCAACCGCAAACACTTCGTCTGTATTTACAAAGGAAATGATAAAACGGTCGAACAGGTGCACACTTTTGTCCAGTTTCTGCGAAAGCGAGATGGACATTAAGGCATATCTTAAGTTAATCACGAGTTGCGCCAAAGCAAGTTCTAAAAGTCCCCCTCCGGCGCAGATAATCGGCACTGCGGCGAGCTGCCCTGCCGATGTCACATTTGCCATTGAGATAAAAATCGCTTCTAAAACTGAAAGACCGCTCTCCGTTGCAAAAATGCCAAACGCAAACGCAACAGAGAGATATCCAAAGCAGATAGGAAGCCCATCTTTTATTCCATTTAAAAATTGTTTTTTTTGCATATTTCTTCACCCTTAATTTTGCTATTTAACATCATACAACAACGAAAATTTTTTGTCAACGATTTTATCAGAAAAATTCCCCATTTTATTTTACTGAAATATTACAGTTTTTTTACAGAACGAAGAGCAAAAAATTGGGGCACCTATAAAAAATACGCGCAAAAATATATTTTAAACTTTTTTTGCAAAAAAAATTGATTTTTTCCGTTTTTTATGTTATAATGATTTTAGGCTATATTTTCGTGGTAATTTTATAATTTGTATAATATTTTAACATTTCAATTTTATTTGATTTTTTTAGGAGGCAAAACAAGATGGACATAAAAGTCGAAACGAATTACGACGGTTCCCAAATTCAGGTTTTAGAAGGCCTGGAAGCCGTTCGAAAAAGACCGGGTATGTACATAGGATCCACATCCGAACGCGGTCTTCATCATTTGGTGTATGAAATCGTTGACAACAGTATCGACGAAGCCTTGGCAGGACATTGTAAAAATATTTATGTTGATATTAATGAGGACAATTCTATCACCGTAAGAGACGATGGTCGTGGTATCCCCGTAAGCATTCAGCCGCAGACAGGTCTTCCTGCTGTTGAGGTTGTATTTACTGTACTCCACGCCGGCGGTAAATTCGGCGGTGGAAGTTATAAAGTTTCAGGCGGTCTTCACGGTGTTGGTGCTTCCGTTGTAAACGCACTTTCAGAGCACCTCGAAGTTGAAGTATCTGACGGTCAGCATGTGCACTTCCAGCGCTATGAGCGCGGTCATTCCTGCGGTCCTTTAAAAGTAATCGGTGATACAAATACAACCGGAACAAAAGTTACCTTTAAGCCCGATGGCGAAATCTTCGAAACTTTGATTTTCGATTTTGATATCCTTTTAAAGCGTCTTCGCGAGCAGGCATTTTTAAATAAAGGTCTTCGCATTGTGTTAACCGACAAGCGCGAAGACGGAAAAACTGCCGATATGAAATACGATGGTGGTATCAAAGAATATGTCACCTTCTTAAACAAAGGCAAAAATCCGCTGCACGAAGAAATTATCTACTTTGAAGCAGAGCAAAACGACGTTATTTTAGAAGTTGCGATGCAGTATACAGATGCATACAACGAAATCTTGGTAAGTTTTGCAAACAACATCTCCACCACAGAAGGCGGAACGCACGAATCCGGTTTTAAAACCGCACTTACGCGTATTTTAAATGACTATGCGAAAAAACATAACATCATAAAAGAAAACGACAAAAAATTAGAGGGCTCTGATACCCGAGAAGGTTTGTCTGCCGTAATCTCTGTTAAAGTGTTAGAAGCGCAGTTTGAAGGTCAGACCAAAACGAAACTCGGAAACAGCGAAGTACAGGGCATCACCGCTTCTGCACTCGGCGAAAAACTTTCCTACTTCTTGGAAGAAAATCCGGCGGTTGCAAAAACAATCATTGAAAAAGCACTCTCTGCATCCCGCGCAAGAGAAGCGGCAAGAAAAGCAAGAGAAGCAGAAAGAAAAACGCCTCTCGGCGGCTCATCGCTTCCCGGTAAACTCACAGACTGTATCTCAAAAGATTCTACCAAAACTGAGATTTACATCGTCGAAGGTGATTCTGCGGGCGGTTCTGCAAAAAGCGGACGCGACAGCACATATCAGGCGATTCTCCCGCTTTGGGGTAAAATGTTAAA
>JAZRET010000181.1:0-5084 GCA_045660945.1 Congzhengia sp. | reverse complement strand
CTTTGTACACCTTATCGCCTTGAAGACTGTCTTTCTTCAGATTCTGAATTTCTATTTCAGAACCAATGAAATTAAATGCGTCTAAAAATGCGGCGTTGGAGTAATCTCCCTCGATTTTTCCGGAACACGCGTGCAGTTTTGATTTTCGGATGATAATTTTATCATCATCTGTAAGCGCAACATCTGCGCCAAAAGATTTTAGCGCGGAGATGGTAAGATTAACATAGGACCTGCTTTCAAAAGGCGGAAGAATCTCGATGGTGGAATCCTCGCCAAGATAAATGAGTGCAAAAATGAGCCCCGTAACAAACTGGCTACTGATGTCTCCGCGAATTTTATAATTTCCGCTTTTGAGTGTTCCCGAAAGCGTTACGGAAGTTGCTTTTTTTTCAAATTTGAAGTTGTTTTCTTTGCAAAGCGTTTCATATACATCGAGCGGTCTTTCCAAAAGTCGCGCACTTCCATGAAGCGTTACGTCTTTCCCCAGAGAGAGACAAAGAGGGATAAAAAATCTTAACGTGCTTCCGCTTTCTCTGCATTCTAAAATGGGGTTTTCCGTTTTCATAAATCCGTCGGGATTTAAGGTTATGATATTGCCCTCTTTGGTTACTTTTGCGCCCAACGCGGTAAGACAGTCGATACTCGCTAAAATGTCCTCGCTGTAATCAATGCCCGATAACACGCAAGGTTCTTTTGAAATCGCAGCGCCAATCAAATATCTGTGTGCCATACTTTTCGATGGTGGTGCCGGTAAAGTTCCGCTTAATTTACACGGATTGAATTTCGCTATCATGTTATCTACCTTCTATCAAATAGTCGATGGCTTCTAAGTAGCCGTCTGTGCCATGCCCTGTGATTGTCTTTTTGCAGGCAAGTCTGATATAACTTATCTGTCTGAATTCTTCTCGTTCTTCCACTTTTGAGATGTGCACTTCAACCGTCGGAATTTGAACCGCTTTTACGGCATCCAGAATTGCAACGCTTGTGTGCGTGTATGCACCGGGATTGATGACGATTCCGTCCATGTTTCCGTAGGCTTTTTGTATTTCGTCCACGAGGTCTCCTTCGTGATTGGACTGATAAAGCGCAACCTCTACGTTTTTCTTTTTGCAGTGCTTCTTTATTTTTTCGCAAAGGTCTTTATAAGTTTCTTTTCCGTAATGGTCAGGTTCGCGGATTCCGAGCATATTTAAATTTGGTCCGTTTATTACAAGAATTTTCATGGTATTTTCTCCGTTCGTTTCTGGTATTTCATCTCAACCAATCTGTACCAAAGCGCTGGCTTAAAGCGTCACAAAGAACAATTGCAGCTGCCGCATCCTGCACAACTCTTGCTCTGTGCACAATTGCAGGATCGTGTCTTCCGGTGGGCTTTAAAACCGTTTCGGTCATCAATTTAACATCAACCGTATTTTGCGGTTTGAAAATCGTCGGTGTAGGTTTGATAGCGGTTCTGAATAGAATTGGCATACCGTTTGTAATTCCACCGTTGATGCCGCCGTTATGATTTGTCTCGGTTACTACTTTTCCGTTTTTGAGTTTTAAAGCATCGTTTGCTTCAGAGCCTTTCATATCAGAAATTTGAAAACCTGCGCCAAACTCAATGCCTTTTACTGCCGGAATAGAGAACATCATATGAGAAAGCATACTCTCTAAAGAGTCAAACCACGGCTCGCCAACACCCTCCGGCATTCCCAAAATCGCAGTTTCCAAAACACCGCCAACACTGTCACCGTCTGTCGAAGCATTTAAAATTGCATCGGTCATTTCGTCGATGCGGGATTCTTCTAAGACGGCAAATGTTTTTTTATTGAGTGCATCAATGTCGGATACAAAATCGCCGAAATCTCTATCCGAAATCCCTGCGCATTTTTTCACGTGCGTACCGATGTAAATTCCTTTTTGTTCTAAGGCGTATTTACAAATCGCACCTGCTGCGACAAGTGCTGCGGTAATTCTTCCGCTAAAGTGTCCGCCACCGCGGGAATCCTGAAAACCGTGATATTTACATTCTGCGGTATAATCTGCGTGAGACGGTCTTAAAACTGTGCGCATTTTTTCATAATCTCCGCTTTTTACGTTTTCGTTCGGAATGAAAATCGCAATCGGCGTTCCGGTTGTTTTTCCGTTTATAACACCACTTACAATTCTAAAAGCATCTTTTTCTTTTCTCGGTGTGGAAATCTTTCCATCCGGTCTTCTTAGGAAAAGCATGTGGTTTATATATTCTTCGTTTACATCGATTCCCGGTGCAAGTCCATCAATCACCGCGCCGATGACTTCGCCATGGCTTTCTCCAAAAATGGTAACTGCTACGCTGGTTCCAAATGTATTTTTCATACAATCACTCCTCAAAACATCTTTTCGCCATTTCTATGACTTCGCTGCATTTCATTGTTTTTAGTTCAAAAGAACCAATGTCAGAGACAGTTGTTACCGTAACAAATTCGCCGTCTGCCTTTTTATCGTGAAATGCAGCTCTGGAAATTTTATCCCAATCAAATGAAATCGGGTTATACAAATTGCATTTTTTCAACACTTCGATAACTCTTGGTCTTATCGTTTCATGACACATCGGTATAAGCCCGTATGCAACGCATTCGCCATGATAAAGTGTATGCGTATTTTCGCTACTTTCAATGCCGTGCCCGATTGTGTGACCGAAGTTTAAGATTTTTCTAAGTCCCGATTCCTTTTCATCCTGCTCAACAACATTCTTTTTGATGTTCAGAGAACGGAAAATGATTTCATCAAGATTTTCGCGGATATCTTTGGTTTCAAAAATATTGAATAGTTCACTGTCAGAAGTAAGCGACATTTTAATTGCTTCGGCAAGCCCGTTTGAAATCTGTCGTTCGGGAAGTGTATTTAAAAGTTCTGCATCAATCAAAACTTTTTTCGGTTGATAGAAAGCACCGACGATGTTTTTTACGCCGCCAAAGTTAATTGCCGTCTTTCCGCCGATTGAAGAATCTATCTGAGAAAGAAGGGTAGTAGGGATGTTATAAAAGTCAACGCCGCGCATATAAGAAGATGCTATGAATCCTGCAAGGTCACCGACAACACCGCCACCGATTGCTACCACACAATCTTTTCTGGAAAAATCGTGTTCAAGCATTTTTTGAAGAAGCGTTCCAAATGTTTCGAGGCTTTTGGATCCTTCCCCCGATGCTACGGTGCAGATAACCGGGGTTTTACACTGCGCTGCAAGTGTTTTTGTATAACTTACGGGAACACCTGCGTCGGTTACAATGAAAACGCGTCTTTCTAAAGAAAGATGTTTACCGGCTTCTTTTAAAGCGCCTCTTTTTAAAACAATATCATAACTGTTTTCTTTTAAATCCATGCGTATGTTCATAGTAGACTCCCTTATATCTCAACATGGGGTGCGAATGTTCCTGCAATTTTCAGTTTATCGCACACGCTGTTTAGTTCTTCCATCATTTTTTTGCCTTCTTCATTTTCGCAGGTTCCGTCAATCTCAACATAGAAATAATACTGCCATGAGTGTTTCTTTAATGGTCTGCTTCTGAGGGCGGTCATATTATAGCCATATTTACCGATGATGCTGATGGCGTTTGCAAGAGAACCTGCCTCGTTTTTTACCGTGAACATTAAAACGGAGTTTGAAAGAGCGGGGGCGTTTGCGTTCACTTTTGAAAGCACTGCAAAACGCGTGGTATTTTCGCCGCTTTTGTTGATGTTTGCTTCCAGTACTTTGAGACCATAAATTTCTGCCGTTTCCACACTTGCAATCGCACCGAGAGACTTATCTTTCATATCAGAAACGGCTTTCGCCGCAACCGCAGTATTGTTTGCTTCTTCTGTTTCAAAGCCGCGGAGCGCTATGTAGTCGTGACACTGGCTAAGTGCCTGCGGATGACTGGTAACCTTTTTAATGTCTTCAACAGTTGCATCAGGAAGGGAAAGCAAGTTTTGGTGAATTTCAAGTTCATAGATTCCGTTTATAAAAAGGCCGCCGGAAAAAATCAGGTCAATCGTTTGTCCAACTTCACCTGCGTAACTGTTCTCAATCGGAAGAACTGCTACGTCCGCCTCGCCGTTTAAAACAGCATCGTATGCAGATTGAAAGTCGCGGTAGGATACGCTATTGCTATCGGGGAATATTCTCCCTGCCGCAATATGTGCAAAAGCGCCTTTTACGCCACTATATGCAACCTTTAAACCTTTTTGCATACGGTATTGATAGGACTTCGAGATTTCCATAAGGTTTTTTAAATAGTCCATGTAATAGCCTTTTAGCGCTTCGTCTTCAATGAAAGATGCGTTTTTTTCTATTACTGCTTCTTCTCTTTCTTTGTCTAAAATCGGAAGACCAAATTCTTTTTTATGTTCGTAGACGAGTTCGGCGGCTTTCATTCTTTCGATGAAAAGCTCTGCCATTTTTGCATCCACCTCGTTTATGATTTTTCTTGCTTTTTCCAATTTATTTTCCATTTTCCCGCTTCCTTTCAAAACAAAAACCTCACTTGGCTAAGTTGCAAGTGAGGTTTAAACATTATTTTCGCAATGGTTTCACAATCTTAAAAAATGTTTCTTAAACTCACAAGCAATTTTTTCATAGCAAAATAAGCATAGCCAAAATAAAAGACTACGCTAAAGTAAAAAAAATATTTACTTGTGTTCATAAGAGACACGTTCATATTCATTACCTTCAAAAAGAAAATTTTTAATTATTTTACCACTTTAAATTACTAAAGTCAATAGTTTTTGGAAAAATTTTTATCTTTTTCATCATAACGTTTTTTAGAAAAGAAAAAAGCCCTTATTTTAAGGGCTTTTTGTTTGCGGTATTATTCCCACTCTAACATCACTTATGTTTTTGGTGTTTATTCTGTATATTTCCAATGGCTTTGAGGTTGTGATATGTACTGAAATACAGCCATTTTACACATTCAACAATGATAGTGTTGTCAAAAGTGTTGTCAGGAATTAAGCCTCCATTGTCAATATAGTTAGTAAATGTTATTTAAAATTGTTGCGGCAATTAATATAATAATATATACCAAATACATATATTTTTTAGAAAGTTGTTTTTCAATAACATAAATATAGTTCTTATC
>JAZRET010000180.1:0-2000 GCA_045660945.1 Congzhengia sp. | reverse complement strand
TTTATCGGTTTAGCGCAAATTGGTTTATTGATTTACGAAACCATCGAAAGCAACGCAACATGGGATATCTATATCCGTAATCATGGCTTTGTCCGTCATGCAATCCCTGATACTTGCCCTGATTGCTACACGGTGTTTGATTTTTGCAAAGATCATCCGTTTGGTGCGTATGTACTCGGTACTGGCAATCATGCAATTTCTGTCATTGATGGAACTGTCTTTGACACTTTTAACAGTTTGAATGAATTGCCGATTTACTACTACGAAAGAGAGGTATAAACAATGGTGACTTATCCGCAATATCAGATGTTTCAACAGCCTATGCCTGTTTATCAGGCGATGCCGCCACAACAGCCCGTACAGCAGATACAACAGGCACAAGTGAGTAGCAATGCCGGAAATATCGTTCATGTACAGAGTGAAGATGAAATGAGAAGTTATCCGGTCGCACCTGGAAACACGATCATTTTCAAAAATGACAATGCTCCGTATATCTACACGAAGTCGATGGATTCTTCACAGTTAGGGCAGCCGATATTTGAGAAGTTTAGGCTTGTAAAAGAAGATGAAGTTCAAGAGGAAGTTATAAAACAGCCGGACATTAAAGACGATATTGTTTCGCTGAAATCAGATGTGGAATTTATCAAGAAGAAATTGACGGAAATTGCTAAACAAAAGTGCGAATGTGCAAAGAAGGCGGGTGATGATAAATGAACATGATGAACCTGATAAATCAGTTTGGTCAGTTTATGAAAGAACCTACGAAGTTTGTTCCGCAAGAATATTTGAACAATCCGAATGCGGCAATTCAACAGTTGATGAATAGTGGCAAATTGACACAGGATCAGTACACACAGGCTGTCAATATGGCAAAACAGATACAGAACAATCCGATGTTTATGCAGATGTTCGGTAAAAGATAAATATTAAGACAAGTGCGCATAGTCTTGATAAATAAAAAAGAAAGGAGATAGATATTATGGCTATCACAAATGGTAACTCAGACATTGTAATGCCCGTAAGTCCTATGGGTGGATTCGGTAACATGGGCGGTTTCGGCGGTGGCGATTGGGGAAGAGAACCCCGTAATATGTACTAAAAACTTGGGCGGCATTTTGTCGCCCTTGTTTCACTTAACTATTGACTATGTATTTTTACCATCCTAACATTGATATATAAATAGGCTATGAATGGGGAATATCAATGTTAAAAGAAATTCAAGAAGTATTCGATATCGTAAAACAGAATAATAGCCTTGACGCTTTGGAAGTCGGATGCGACCTTGCTGAAAGTGCGTTCGGAAAAGAGGAAACGCACGATGATGGTATCGTTGTGGCAAAATACGTGCGCGACAGGATTGAGCGTATCATTGCGCCTGATATCGAAGATGAAGTTGCCCGCGTTCGTGAAGCGTGGCGAATTATGGATATTCTCCGTGACAATGTGCAGACAACACGAGAAACGAATATCTATTTGCGTATTTTACTGATCCTTGCAAGGAACAGGGATTTTGACAGTTATTTGCTTTATCTTGAGAAGAATCGGTTACAGAAAGAACGGTTTTATCTGCCTAAAAGAAAGCAATTTTTGAAACATGGAATTATTCAGGCGTGACAAGATATGCTTGATGATAAATTGGATATTCTGACTATATCAGCCCCGCCAGGTAGTCAAAAAACAACCAGCGAGAAGTTTTTTGTTTCAGGTGTTATTGGTTGGTTTCCAAACGATTTTAATTTGTTCTTTTCCCATTCATCAGATATATGCCGTATGTTTTATGACGGTGAATTGGATATTTGCACGAACACACAGGAATACACATGGCAAGAGATATTTGTCGGACTTTGCGTAAACAGGACGAACGCAAAAGCTGGAAGTTTCAACGTAGGAAAGTTTCGCGGATTTTCCTCTTTGCAGACTACAAGCGTAGGAAGTGAAAACGCTGGTAAAGTCAGAGTATCTCCACATGGGTATCTGTTAGTCGATGATATGATCGGCAA
>JAZRET010000179.1:0-3569 GCA_045660945.1 Congzhengia sp. | reverse complement strand
TCAAAGTCGGTTGCCGCAAGCTTGAGCATACGTGCAATAACCTTCATATCCTCCTCTACAAAGCCTCTTGAGGTAACCGCAGGAGTACCGATACGGATACCACTTGTAATAAACGGACTTCTTGTTTCAAAAGGAATCGTGTTCTTATTTACGGTAATGCGCACTTCGTCTAAACGGTGTTCTGCTTCTTTACCGGTTACATCAAAATTTGTAAGGTCAACTAACATCAAGTGGTTATCTGTTCCACCCGAAACTAAACGGAAGCCTTTTTCTGTTAAAGTATCCGCCAAAACTTTTGCATTTTTCACAATCTGCTTTTGATATGCTTTAAAATCATCAGAGAGCGCTTCTTTAAAGCAAACCGCTTTAGATGCAATCACGTGCATTAAGGGACCACCTTGAATGCCCGGGAAGATTGCTTTATCAATCATTTTTGCATATTCTTCTTTGCATAAAATCAAGCCACCTCTCGGACCACGCAATGTTTTATGTGTGGTGGTGGTTACAAAATCTGCATACGGCACCGGATTGGGGTGAAGTCCTGCTGCAACGAGTCCCGCGATGTGCGCCATATCCACCAAAAGATATGCGCCAACTTCTTTGGCAATTGCACCGAATTTTTCAAAATCAATGGTTCTCGGGTATGCACTTGCTCCTGCTAAAATCAGTTTCGGCTTGCATTCCTTTGCTTTTTCTAAAATATCATCATAGTCGATAGTTTCGCCGTCTTCTTTTACGCCGTAAGGAACGATGTTAAAGTATTTACCGGAAATATTTACGGGACTGCCGTGAGATAAATGCCCACCATGAGAAAGGTTCATGGAGAGTACGGTATCTCCGGGCTCTAAAGCCGCAAAAAATACAGCTAAATTTGCCTGTGCACCGGAATGCGGCTGAACATTTGCGTGTTCTGCGCCGAAGAGTTCTTTTGCGCGCTCTCTTGCAAGTTCTTCTGCTTTATCTACAACCTCACAACCACCATAATAACGTTTGCCGGGATATCCCTCTGCATACTTATTGGTTAGGGGGGAACCCATTGCCGCCATCACTGCCTCAGATACACAGTTTTCGGATGCAATCAGTTCTAAGTTGTGGTTTTGTCTTTCCAGCTCTTCTGCAATTACAGAAGCAATTGCCGGATCTGTCGTTTTAATGGTGTCAAATGAAAACATAGTTTCTTCCTCCGGAAAAATTTTATCTTTTAAAAATTATTTTCTTCTATTCTTTTTCTTCGCGTGCTGAATTTTCTTTTCTGTCGGTGCTTCGGGATGTTTCTTTAAAATCACGCCCGTTACAATTGCCATTACGATAAAGTAAACAAGCATCAAAAGAAATACAAAAATCACTGCATTTTTCGGTGTTAAAATTGTGAGTTTCTGTGTAAGGGAAGAAACAGCCGGCAAATACACAATTGCACCCGCAATAAATACACCTAAAGCGACTGCACTATAGCGTTTCATTGCGTTTTTCTTCACGGTTCCAACCACAAATAAAACGATTGCCAAAACCGCTGCAACGATTGCTGAAATTCCACAGACATTCTGCGCCTGACGGATATAACCTGCGCTGATAAAATTCCATACATAAAGCATAATTAAAGCGCCGGCAAGTAAAATACCGAAATTTAAAACCAATCTGTTTGATACTTTTTCACGTTCTTGTTTTGTCATAAACTTTGTCATTTTTTAAAATCCCTTTCTATCCCTTTTATCGTTTTAACGCTCAAAAAGCGCAAAATATATTAAGAAACGCAGTTTCTTAAAAGACTTTATTTTTCCATTTCTCCATATTCATACATCACACAGGACAGCACGGTATGTCCCGCGGTTTCCGTTCTTAAAATGCGGCTCCCGAGTGTTACTGTTTTGATGTTTTCCTCTAAAAACAGTTTAATTTCCGTTTCGTCAAATCCGCCCTCAGGACCAATGAAAACCCCGACAGATACCGGTTTTTCTCCCGAAAGCGCTTCTTTTAAAGAAAACTGTTCTTCGTTTTCATAGCACGCAATCGTTTTATCCAGTTTTTGTGCATATAAAAGCGCTTCTTTTACTGTCATCACTTCTGTGACATTCGGAATTGCGCCCCGCATACACTGCTTGACTGATTCTGATGCGATTTTTCTCCAGCGGGCAAGTTTTTTGTCTTGTTTGTCTTCTTTTACATTCACGACTGATCGCTTACACGCCACCGGAACGATTTCTGTGATTCCAAGTTCTGTGCATTTTTCGATGATATAATCCATCTTGCCCTGCTTGGGCAGTCCCTGAAAAAGCGTCACTTTTAAATTCGGCTCTGCAGGACACGGCTGCTCACTTAAAATTTTGAATAAAACTTCTTCTTTGGTCGCCGATAAAATCTCGGCACAAAAGTCCGTCCCTTCGCCGTCACAAAGCGTGAGTTTTTCGCCGGGCTCCATACGAAGCACTTTCGCGATATGCGCTGCATCTCCGCCTAAAATCACGGTTTTGCCTGAAACAATCTTCTCTTTTTCGATAAAAAATTTCGGCATTTGGCTTCGTTCCTTTTTGCTTACGAAAAAATTTCCGCAAATTTTATAGAATACCTTTATTATACCACCGACACCTTTTTTTGTCAAGAAAAGAACTGCCGATTATACGCAGTTTTCTTCATTTTTCGTTAAAAATTTTTTATTTTTTTTAAATCCCTCTTGACATTTTTTTCATGCTTTGCTATACTTGTTTTCAACAAAGGTGATGACCGAAAACAAGTAGGCGCGTGAAAGCCTTGAGAGAGCTGCCGGGTGGTGCGAGGCAGAGGCGGAAGCGTGACTGAATACATTTCGCGAGCTGCGCACCGAAATTTTCAGTAGGCTGCGACGGGTACGCCCGTTATCGCGTGCGGGTATATAGTGCAACGCCTATGAGCACCGTTACCCAATGAGGTCGGTTCCGTGAGAAACCGGCAAAATGAGGTGGTACCGCGAGACTTCTTTCTCGTCCTCATGTTTTTGAGGACGGGATTTTTTTATGCCAGAATTCGTCCTCACTTGGTAAATCAAAAACAGAAAGGATGATTTTTATGGCATGGACAATTGGTTTGTTGATCGCATTTTTTGCGGTCATGATTGGTGTTGGGCTTTTCTGCAGGAAAAACGCAACAGACGTAAACGGGTTCGTTTTGGGAGGAAGATCGGTCGGCCCCTGGCTTACGGCTTTTGCCTACGGCACATCTTACTTTTCTGCCGTAATTTTTGTCGGCTACGCCGGTCAGTTTGGTTGGAAATTCGGCGTTGCATCCACTTGGATTGGTATTGGTAACGCGATCATCGGATCACTTCTTGCCTGGGTCATTTTGGGAAGAAGAACACCCCTGATGTCCCAGCACCTAAAAAGTGCCACCATGCCCGAATTTTTCGAAAAAAGATATCAGAGCAATGCACTGAAAATCGCCGCATCGGTCATCGTTTTCATTTTCCTGATCCCCTACACCGCTTCTTTGTATAACGGTTTGTCCCGTCTGTTCTCCATGGCATTTGGTGATATTGATTACGCAGGCTGCGTGATTGCCATGGCTGTGCTTACGGGGATCTACGTCATTGCCGGCGGTTA
>JAZRET010000178.1:0-4626 GCA_045660945.1 Congzhengia sp. | reverse complement strand
AATACGGGATTTCATAAAAATCATACCGAAGGTATTTATAATATCTGTATGATGGAAGAAATCCGCTCTGTTGTTTCTGCAGGTGTCGGTGCGGTAACAAAACTTGTAAAAGGCGATTTAATCGAGCGCGTCTTTAACGTAAAAGATGTGAGAGAATATTTAAACCGCGCAGAAGAAATGCGCAAGAGAAAAGACTATATTTATGAATTTTATAAATAAATCGGAGGGAAAATTATGAAATGTCCTTACTGCGAATTTGAAGAAAGCAAAGTTATCGACTCGCGTCCTACGGATGAGGGCGAAGCAATCCGAAGAAGAAGAGAATGTTTAAAATGCACAAAGCGTTTTACAACCTACGAAAAAATTGAAAACATTCCGCTCATGGTCATCAAAAAAGATGGTTCCCGTCAGATGTTTGACCGTGTGAAACTCTTAAACGGCATTATGCGTGCTTGCGAAAAACGTCCGGTACCAACAAGCGATATGGAACACATTGTAAACGAAATCGAAACGGCAACACAGAACTATTTAGAGCGCGAAATTTCTTCTGAAAAAATCGGCGAAATGGTTATGGAGCATCTTCAGAAAATTGACGAAGTTGCATATGTTCGTTTTGCCTCTGTTTACAGACAGTTTAAAGATATCAATACATTCGTTGAAGAAGTAAATAAATTATTAAAGAGGTAACTGTTTTGAAGCTTGGAAACGATTGGGACCTTTATTTAGAAGAAGAATTTCAAAAAGATTATTTTTTGAAATTAACGGAAAACTTAAAAGAGGAATATAGAGCGAAAACCATCTATCCGAAAAAGGAAGATGTGTTTAACGCACTTAAATTCACGCCATATGAAAAGGTGAAAGTTCTCCTTTTAGGACAAGACCCGTATCACGGCGAAGGGCAGGCACATGGGTTTGCATTTTCAGTGCAAAAAGGCATTCAAAAGCCGCCTTCACTCGTTAATATGTTCAAGGAACTTGAATCAGACATTGGCGTAAAAGCACCGTCGCACGGATGTTTGCTAGATTGGGCAGAGCAGGGTGTTCTTCTTTTAAACACCGTATTAACCGTTCGCGAAGGAGAACCGAACTCGCACAAAAAGTTCGGTTGGACAACTTTTACCGACCGCATTATTTCGATTTTGAATGAAAGGGAAGACCCGGTAATTTTTCTTCTTTGGGGAAGAAATGCAATTGAAAAACTTCCGCTCATTACAAATAACCGTCATTTTGTGTTATCTACGGTGCATCCGAGTCCTTTATCTGCGTCCCGTGGTTTTTTCGGGTGTAAACACTATTCCAAAGTGAATGAAATCTTGAAAAGAATCGGTAAAACGCCGATTGACTGGCAAATCTCAGAATAAAAGAAAGATTTAAGAGAAACGAAACATGAATTATGTGATATTTGATTTAGAATGGAACAGAGTTGTAAAAGCGGTAAAAAAGCGTTGTCCTGATGAGATTATTCAGATTGGCGCAGTAAAGTATAACGATAAAATGCAGTGCATTGGAACGTTTAACCGCTATATCTCTCCGGTTCTTTATAAAAAACTTGATTCTACCGTGAAAAAAATCACCGGCCTTTCAATGGAACTTTTGAAAGAGGAGGGGGTTTTATTTGCAAAAGCAATCAAAGAATTCCGGGCGTTTGTAGGCTCCGACACAGTTTTAATGTCTTGGGGTTCGCAGGACGCATCAGTTTTAAGAAAGAACTGTCATTATTTTAACTCAGATGCAAAACTCGGATTTTTAACACATTTTGCAGATGTGCAGCGGTTTTCAACACGCATACTCACCGGCGACAAATCCGGCGGAAACCAGCTTGGAGTTAAAATGGCGGCAGATCTTGCAGGTATTTCTTATAACGAAGAAGAACTTCACGATGCTTTGGTGGATGCAACGATTTCCGGTATGGTTTTTGCTAAGATTTTTGATAAAGAAAACTTAAAAAAATACATTGTTGATGCATCAGATATTGAATGCAGTTTTAAAGATGTTCCTGTTTTAGATAAAAACGACAAGATGGTAGACAAACAGATCTTTAAAATTCGTTGTCCGATTTGCGGTAGATTCACGAGAAAGAAAAGTGCATGGGCGCTTTCCGGAAATAAATTCGTTTCTACTCAGGTGTGCAGAAAATGTAAAAATCAATTTTTGTGTAGCATCGAAATTTTAAAGGCATACGGCGATGTAATGAAATACAAAAAACGCATTCGACTAATCAAGAATGAAAAAAATGACAATATAGAACGTAAAAAAGAGCGATAGCAGAAGACTATGGCTCTTTTTTTGTGACATTTTTTTCGTAAATTCATATATTGCTTATGTAAAGGAGTGATGCTTATGGATTTACTTGAACTTAAAAATATCTCGATGAAATATCAGGATGTAAACCAAGAGGTTTCTGCTATAGATCATATCAGTTTCACGGTAAAAGAAGGCGAATTTGTTGTAATCATCGGTCCGAGCGGATGTGGAAAATCTACGCTTTTATCAATTGTTAGCGGAATCCTTCCACCTTCTTCCGGTAGTATTTATATCAAAGGAGAAAAAAGCACCGGAATTTCAAAAAAAGTAGGGTATATGCTACAAAATGATAACCTCTTAGAGTGGAGGAGCATCTATAAAAACGTGCTCTTTGGGCTTGAGATTCAAAAACAGTTGACGAAAGAAAATATTGAATACGCGAACGCACTTTTAAAAACGTATGGTTTATACGAATTTAAGGATAGTTTTCCGTCGCAACTTTCCGGTGGCATGCGCCAGCGTGTTGCACTCATCAGAACACTCGTCACAAAACCTGACATTCTTCTTTTAGACGAAGCGTTTTCCGCACTTGACTATCAAACAAGACTTGCGGTAACAGATGATGTCTATTCTATTTTGAAAAAAGAGAAGAAAACAACACTTATGGTAACACACGATATTCCGGAAGGAATTTCGATGGCTGACCGTGTGATTGTCCTTTCAAATCGGCCTGCGCGCGTTCAGGAAATTCATGATATCACATTTGAAGGGATTGAAAACCGCACACCGCTTTTGTGCCGAAAAAATCCGAAGTTCAGCTCATATTTTGATCTTTTATGGAAGGAGCTTGAGATGCATGAAAAATAAAACTGCTTTATCAGAGAGAGCATTGTATTTAAGAAAACAAACGAACAAAAAGCGTCTCATCTTAACAACGCAAATCGGTCTTTTGCTGTTTTTAATTGCACTTTGGGAATTTTGTGCGCAAATCGGTATAATTGACAGTTTCATCACGAGTCAACCGTCGCGCGTTATAAAAACGATTATGAATCTATCAGAAAGCGATTTGTTTCTCCATTTAGGCGTGACGTGTTTTGAAACAGTAGTAGGCTTTGTTTTGGGCGTTTTAATGGGGCTTGTTATCGCTTCTGTCCTTTGGTGGTTTCCGACCTTTTCTGCGATTTTTGAGCCGTATTTGGTTATTTTAAACAGTCTTCCGAAAATTGCACTCGGGCCAATTATCATCATTTGGGTTGGAGCCGGAATGAAAGCAATTGTTGTCATGGCACTTGCGATTTCCTTAATCGTAACGGTAATGGAACTTCTGCACGGATTTTTAAATACCGATCCTGACAAAATCAAAATGGCGAAAACATTCGGTGCGGAAAAATGGCAAATTTTCTTCAAAATCGTACTTCCGGCAAACGTCACAACCTTGATTAACTCGTTAAAAATTAACCTTGGTCTTTCGCTTGTGGGTGTAATTGCAGGAGAATTCCTTGTTTCAAAAGCAGGACTTGGCTACTTGATTGTATATGGTGGTCAGGTGTTTAAACTGGACCTTGTTATGGCAAGTGTGATTATTTTAGCCGTCTTTGCGGCTATTATATATAAAATAGTACTGATTTTTGAAAAAATCGTACTAAAAAACAGGAGGTAATTTATGAAACGATTCTTGTTGGCGGCACTCATTTTAGTAATTTCTTTTGCTACAGTTGCGTGCGGCAGCACAAAGAACGGTACACAAGCAAAGAATGAAGAAAAAACAGAGGTGGTTCGCCTGGGCGAAGTGACACACTCGGTGTTTTATGCACCGCAGTATGCTGCAATCAATCTTGGTTTTTTTGAAGAAGAGGGCATTAAAATTGAACTTTCCAACTTAGGCGGCGCAGATAAAGTGATGTCAGCGCTTTTGTCAAATCAGATTGACATCGGTTTTGCCGGTCCTGAAGCATCTATTTACGTCTACAATGAAGGAAGAGAAGACTATCCGGAAGTGTTTGCACAACTTACGCAAAAAGATGGCTGTTTTCTTGTTGGAAAAGATAAGCCTGAAACCTTTTCCTGGGATCAGTTAAAGGGTAAAACTGTCATTCCGGGCAGAAAAGGCGGCGTTCCGTATATGACGTTTGAATACCTTTTAAAAGAAAAAGGTATCGATCCGAAAAATGACCTGAATTTAGATGATTCCATTCAGTTTTCATTGATGGCAGGCGCGTTTTCCGGAAGTGATGCAGAATATGTTACACTTTTTGAGCCCACGGCATCTATGATCGAGCAGGAGAAAAAGGGCTATATTTTAGCTTCTGTCGGCGAAGAAACAGGCGAAATTCCGTATACGGCATACTGCGCGAAAAAGAGCTACATAGGCGAAAACGAAGA
>JAZRET010000177.1:0-3433 GCA_045660945.1 Congzhengia sp. | reverse complement strand
AAAATTGAAATAATGCGCTCTCTGTCGCTTCTCCGTGCGCCTGTTTCGATGACAAAAGCGCGTTCCCATTTCCCCGCGCGTGTTTTCACCATATCTATAAGGCAGTCACGGACGGCAAAAGCGTTCAGCTTCAATGCGTCCGGCTTGAAATATCGTGCGCCGCCCGTGATACACTGCCATATATTATCCACGTCCACGACGATATCGCTGTTCCCTTTTATCCTATTAACGAAAGCCGTTTTGCCTGAACACGGAGCGCCGTAAACGTAATAAACCTTGCGCTCACCTGCATAACCGAATCGCTTGTGTATTTGATTATGCGCGTCCTGCGAAACGACCATAATGTTATCCGGATTAAGGGAAACGTTATAATCATTCACATTCGCCATAGTCAGCGGCGTTTTGTGATGTGCTACAATGTCATAGGAATTTACAAGCAGCTTGCCGCTGTATTCACAATATAAATTGCCGTCTGCGTCTGTTCGGTCATGTATGAGATTCGCGCGGAAAGTCCGCCATGTTTCCGAATTGTAAAACTGCGATAATGAATCGAACATGATTATTTCAGCAGTTCGTTCACTCTTTTTTGGACCGCGTTGTAATCGTAGCCCGCTTCGGTCAATAACTTTTTACGTTCCGACCCTTTGCCCCATTTACCATTGATGACCTCGCGTGCTATTTCGTCAATGGTCTTGTTGCCGTACCCGTTGAGCTTGTAATATTTGATTAACGACGGGAAATCGACGAAAGAGTAATCGCCGTCCACGTCCTCGCCTTTTATTTCATCGTCATCGCTGTACTGCCACATTTCGATATTCTCAACGCAGAAGTTCGGCGTTGATACCCAATGCGCCAGCCATTTTGAAATACCCGCAAGACGATCCGATTCAAGGTAATTCTTAAACCATGACGGATTGGAATAAACACCAACATAATATCCCTTGTTTTTGAGCGTTTCGCAAAAGCCGATTATTGCGTCAGTCGTGCCGGTCTTTTTGCCCTTTTGATTGTGCGAATCCTCAACGTCAATATAAATCGGATATTCAAACTGCTTGCCTTTCAAACAGTTCTCATAAAGGAAATTCGCTTCATCAATGCCGCCCTGCTTCGTGTTGGCGCATGAATAGTAATAACAGCCGACGGGGAAATTTATTTCCTTTGCCTGCGCGTAGAATCTTTCAAAGCATTCATCCACGTTCTTTTTCAGCGTCATATAACCCGTGTAGCCGCCGCGCAGGATTGCAAAGTTGTATCCTGCCGCTTTAATATCCGCTATGTTTAATTTCTTTTCGTACTTTGCAACGTCAACGCCTTTAATCATGCTTTCCACCCTTTCAGCAAATGCCGATTATTTTAGAAATGCTCACCGCATAAGAAGCCGTTCCCTCTACACAACCAACCGAGCTGTTAGCCGTCAATTTGTTTGTTTCTGCATTTGCAGTAAGATTTATAGCCGTTGTTATCATCGTTCCCGCCGATGTTGTCGGCGCAACGCCCATTCCGCCTATATATACAGTTGTTCCGCTTTTGTATAAGCCGCAAACCGCCGCTACACCGTTTGCTTCCACAAGAACAACAGAAAAATCGGTAATAGGATGTTCGCCGGTGAAAGCAATGTCACAAACACCGGTTGCTACCGTTTCATTGAGCAGGACATCGCCGTTTTTGCCGGTAATGGAATTAACAGCCGCTTGCAGTTCGACCACCGCTTCTTCCAAGTCATCCACGGTCGTATCGTCCGCTATGATATAAAAGCAGTTCGGTATATGCGTTTCAAGCGCGTTGTATTCCGCCTGCGTGCCTACCCAAAACGTTAAGCCGGTGTTATGATTCTGTTCTTTGAGCGTCGTTATAAATCCGGTGTCAACGTCCGTTATTTCGCCCGAATCCATGTACTGCGCTATTGCAGTAATGATTTGTTCTTTCGTCATGCTTTCAAATTTGCAGTTATCATCGGATATAACGTAGTAAGTTCTTTCGTTGCTCATTTTTTACCCCTCTAAATTCAAATCAAAATTGTTAGCTTCGGCAATCGCTTTCCGCAGGTCCGCTTCCTGCCGCCTTAATTCCGCGCTGGCCTTGTCTTGATCGCGCCAATTTTCATCGTAGTTCCGTAGCAACATTGCCGCCGCAGTTTCGGACGGAACGGAATATCGCTTGTATTTTTCCACAAGGATTATGTTTTCTCCGTCTTTATCTTTTCTGCCGACTTTCTTTTCTTCTTCGTACTCAAATCCGAGCGCCTTTTTTAACAGCGCCGCCTTTATATCAATGACAATCTGTTCGCGCCCGCGTGCGAAAGCGTCTTTTAACTCTTTTTTTTCTGCTTTGTATCTATGAAGCGTGCTGACCGCAATATTTAACCCTTTTGCTATTTCTTCAACCGTTGCGCCGGATTGTACTGCGTTGCGTATATCCTCAATATGCGGCTTTATATCCGTTTCATATCGTGATGGTCTGCCCACCATTTGCACCCCTTTGTGAAAAAAAGCCGTTCGGGATTGTATTCGGTGTTTGGAATACGCTGAACGGCTGTCAATATATGGAATTGCTCTATAATATGTTATATCCACGCGAAAACGTTTTGTCAAGCCCTTTTGACAAAATCACGCGCGATGTATCGTTTCTGCAACAAAAAAGGCAAAGCGGAAATCGCCTTGCCTGCAACGCATCATATCCCCACGCCTTTATTATTCACGCGCGGACCTGCTTTTATTCTTTTTGACTTAATATAAAATCATTTCGATTTCCTCAACGGTCATGAGATTGTTTATGAACAGTTCAATCAAATTCAACGCCTTTTTACGACTACCGCAGAGCGATTTAATATCGTCAATAATCATGATTGCCTGTTCTTCGTCAACATCACGGTAAAACGTGCCGCCGTCGTTCAATACCTTTTTCGCTTCTTTTTTCATCGCTTCCTGCGCATAATCCAAAGTATGCAACATCATTTTTCTTGCTCCTTCGCTCAACAATAATTGCGGATTCTTAAATTCTTCTTCAAGCTGTAAAGTGACCCGCTTCAATAAGCTGTTCTCAAAATCAAAAGTTCCGTTTTCAATCGCCTGCATAAGTTTTTTATATCCCATTTTTCAAAAGCTCCTTTTTTAATACCAATAGTTTTCCTGCGCCATTTTCAAAAACTCTTTCCGCGCGTCCTCAAACGCTCTAATTTGCGTTTCCGTGAATTTTAATTCAGCGTAATACTTGCGCCGCGCTTCCGGTCCTTGCCCGTGCCATTCGATGTTACCGAACGCTGAGAGCGTGTCCCAATCGCCTTGATAACTGTTTATATGGTATTCGTGATTCCCAAGCTCGGAAATGAACGCGGATTTTTGGTATTCGTAATTATCCGCCGTTTCCTTGTACCGTTCTTCAAGCGCGGCGTGCAGTTCAATGTGACGTTTGACAAATTCAGCGTCATCGTAGT
>JAZRET010000176.1:0-13270 GCA_045660945.1 Congzhengia sp. | reverse complement strand
AAAATTGTTGGTCAAAGTGCTCACAAAATCGCATCCCTCGCAGGAGTAGATGTTCCTGAAGGTACAAAGATTCTTATTGGCGAAGTGGAAAGTGTTGAACTCTCCGAAGAATTTGCTCACGAAAAGCTCTCCCCCGTACTTGCAATGTATAAAGCAAAGAACTTTGAAGAAGCACTTGATAAAGCAGAAAAGTTAGTTGAAGACGGCGGCTTTGGTCATACCTCTTCCGTATATTTAAACGAAGTAACGGAAACAGAAAAAATTGACTGCTTTGCAAGCCGAATGAAAACCTGCAGAATCTTAGTAAATACCCCTTCTTCCCACGGCGGCATCGGTGACCTTTACAACTTCAAACTCGCACCGTCTTTAACACTCGGTTGCGGTTCCTGGGGTGGTAACTCGGTATCCGAAAACGTTGGTGTAAAACATGTTTTAAACATTAAAACAGTTGCAGAAAGAAGGGAAAATATGCTTTGGTTCCGTGCACCTGAAAAGGTATATATTAAAAAAGGCTGCTTGCCGGTTGCGTTAGATGAACTCAAAAACGTAATGGGTAAAAAGAGAGCCTTCATTGTAACAGACACATTCCTCTATGAAAACGGTTATACAAAACCCATCACAGATAAACTCGACGAAATGGGTATTGCACATACAACATTCTTTGATGTTCAGCCCGACCCGACGCTTTTAAATGCGAAAAACGGAGCAAGCCAGATGGCAGCATTTAAGCCCGATACCATCATCGCACTCGGCGGCGGTTCTGCGATGGACGCAGCAAAAATCATGTGGGTGTTATATGAACATCCGGATGCAGACTTTATGGATATGGCAATGCGCTTTATCGACATCAGAAAAAGAGTCTACCCCTTCCCGAAGATGGGTGAAAAAGCATACTTCATTGCAATCCCCACCTCTGCAGGTACGGGTTCTGAAGTGACACCGTTTGCGGTTATCACAGACGAAAAAACAGGCGTTAAATACCCCCTTGCCGACTATGAACTCATGCCGAACATGGCAATTGTTGATACAGATTTTCATATGTCTGCACCGAAAGGCTTAACTGCTGCATCTGGTATTGACGCTGTGACACACGCCGTTGAAGCATACGCTGCAATGCTCGCAACAGACTACACAGACGGCTTGGCATTAAAAGCACTCAAAACCATTTTTGAATACTTGCCGCGTGCATACGATAACGGACAGACAGACGTTTTGGCAAGAGAAAAAATGGCAAATGCCGCTACCATGGCAGGTATGGCGTTTGCAAATGCATTTTTAGGCGTATGCCACTCTATGGCACACAAACTCGGCGCATTCCACCATCTGCCCCACGGCGTTGCAAATGCACTGATGATTGAAGAAGTACTCCGCTTTAACGCTTCTGAAGCGCCTGCAAAAATGGGTACATTTTCTCAGTATGACCATCCGCACACACTTGCCCGCTATGCAGAGATTGCAGATTACCTCGGCGTAAAAGGCGAAACAGATACCGAAAAATTTGAAGGTCTTATCAAGTTAATCAATGACTTAAAGGCGCGTGTTGGCATCAAAGAAACCATCAAGGATTACGGAATTGACGAAAAAGCGTTCCTGAAGAATTTAGATGAAATGGTGGAACAGGCGTGTGACGACCAGTGCACAGGCGCAAACCCGAGATATCCTTTGATGAGCGAAATTAAGCAGATGTATTTAAACGCTTACTACGGAAAGCATTTTGAGGAAAAAGAAATGCCTACTGCAAAAGATCTTGCGTCCAATACAAAACCGGATGCAATCAAAGCAGTATACAACAAGGGCAAAAAGGCCTAAGGAATCGGAAGGAGGAAATGATAATGAAACTTGATAGAGTAATCGCTGTGAGAAATCAAAAAACCATCTACCGTGATGGAAATAAATGCGTAAAAGTGTTTAACGAAAACTTTTCCAAAGCAGACGTATTAAACGAAGCCTTAAATCAGGCAAGAATTGAAGAAACAGGTTTAAATACTCCGAAGATTTTGGAAGTTACCATGATCGAAGGAAAATGGGCGATTGTTTCTGAATATATCAAAGGAAAAACACTTGCACAGTTGATGGAAGAAGATGCAGAGAAAAAGGATGAATATATCGAACTTTTAGTAAATCTTCAACTTGAAGTACACGCAAAAAAATCTCCTTTACTGAATAAATTAAAAGATAAAATGAACCGCAAAATCGCAGAATCCAATTTAGACGCCACAACACGCTATGACCTTCATACACGTCTTGAAGGAATGCCGAAACACACAAAGGTTTGCCATGGTGACTTTAACCCGTCAAACATCATCATTACAGATGACGGAACCCCCTATATTTTAGACTGGTCTCATGCAACGCAGGGAAACGCATCCGCTGATGTTGCAAGAACCTATCTTCTCTTCTGGCTCAATGGCGATATTGAAGGCGCAAAAACATATCTTGATTTGTTCTGCGAAAAAAGCGGAACCCAAAAACAGTACGTTCAGAAGTGGATGCCGATTGTTGCGGCTTCACAGTCTGTTAAGGGTAACGCACAGGAACGCGAATTCTTGCTTTCTTGGACAAACGTTGTAGATTACGAATAATAAAACGACGAAATGTGCGAAAGGATGTTTTAAAATGAAAGTTACAGTATGTATTGGTAGTTCTTGTCATATCAAAGGTTCCCGCCAGGTTGTAGAACAGCTTCAGTATTTAATCGGAGCAAACAACTTAAATGACAAAGTGGAACTTGGCGGCACGTTCTGTATGGGAAAATGTCAGCAGGGCGTTTGCGTAACAGTGGATGAGACGTTTCACTCTGTTACCCCCGAAACCGTAGAAGAATTTTTCAAAAGCGAAATTTTAGCGAAGGCGTGAGGATGACATGATTATTGAGATTTGCGTTGGCAGTTCTTGTCACTTGAAGGGCGCACCTGAAATTGTTGAATTGCTTACCAAAGCAGTTGAAGAACATCATCTGGAAAACGAAATCACACTTGCCGGTAGTTTTTGTATCGGCAAGTGTAACCGTTTAGGTGTCACTGTTCAGGTTGATGAAGAAGTTCACGTTGGCATCACCCGTGAAAATTTCAAAGAGTTTTTTGAAACAAATGTGCTTGCGAAACTGTAAACCGAAAGGATTGAGACAATATGCCAAACTGTTTAACATTAAAAAAATCAAATTGTAAGAACTGCTATAAGTGTATTCGTCACTGTCCCGTCAAAGCAATTCGTTTTTCCGGAAATCAGGCACACATTATCGGAAACGAATGTATTTTGTGCGGGCAGTGTTTTGTTGTTTGTCCGCAGAACGCAAAACAAATTGTGGACGAAACAGAAAAAGCAAAAGTATTCCTCCAAAGCGGCGATCCGGTTGTTGTAAGCCTCGCTCCTTCCTTTATTGCCAACTACGAAGGTGTCGGCATCAATTCCATGCGCGAAGCGCTTTTAAAACTCGGATTTTTTGATGTAGAAGAAACCGCAATAGGTGCAACCATCGTAAAAAAAGAATACGAAAGAATGCTAAAAGATGACGAACGGGATATTATCATTTCGTCTTGCTGTCACTCTGTGAATCTTCTGATACAGAAATATTTCCCGGCAGAACTTGAATTTTTGGCAGATGTTGTTTCACCCATGCAGGCACACTGTATGGATATCAAAAAGAGAATTCCGAACGCAAAAACCGTATTCATCGGCCCTTGCGTAGCAAAAAAAGACGAAGCAGAGCACTACGAAGGAGTCGTTGACGCGGTTTTAACCTTTGAAGAACTCACAAACTGGTTGAAAGAAGAAAACATTGAATTAAAGCAGGATATGGACGCACTCGATGAAAGTCGCGCAAGATTCTTCCCCACCACGGGCGGAATTTTAAAAACCATGGAACCGAACATTTCCGGTTACACCTACATGGCCTTAGACGGAATCGAAAACTGTATCGACGCTTTAAAAGATATCGAAAGCGGCAAAATTCACAAATGCTTTATTGAAATGTCTGCATGCAGCGGAAGTTGTATTGGTGGTCCGGTTATGGAAAAATACCACCGCACAGCCCCCATCAAAGATTTTATTACGATTGCAAATTATGCAGGAAAGAACGACTTTGATGTAGTGCAGCCTGAAAGAATGGACCTCAAAAAACAGTTTACATATATCGAGCACAAACTGCAGCCTCCGTCTGAAACAGAAATTTACAATGTTCTCCGCCAGATGGGAAAATTCAAACCCTCGGATGAATTAAACTGTGGTTCTTGCGGATACAATACCTGCCGTGAAAAAGCGATTGCAATCTGTCAGGGAAAAGCAGAAATTTCGATGTGTCTTCCCTTCTTAAAAGACAAAGCCGAAAGTTTTTCTGACACCATCGTAAAAAATACACCGAACGGACTTATCGTGTTAAACGAAGAACTGGAAGTGCAGCAAATTAACGAAGCTGCAAGAAACATTATGAATATCCGTTCAAGTGCGGATATCCTCGGTGATTTGGTCGTTCGCATTATGGACCCGCAGGACTTTATTGAAGTAAAAAGTACAGGAAGAGATATCAAGAACAAAAAAGTGTATCTCGCAGAATACAAACGCTATGTAGAACAGTCTGTTGTATATGATAAAGACTCACATCTTCTCATCGGCATCATGCGCGACATCACAGATGAACAAACTGCGCGTGAAAAGAAAGAACAAATCAGTCGTCAGACAGTTGAAGTTGCGGACAAAGTGGTTGATAAGCAGATGCGTATCGTTCAGGAAATCGCTTCCCTCCTCGGTGAAACCGCCGCGGAAACCAAAATTGCGCTTGCAAAATTAAAGGAGTCGATACAGGATGAATGATTTATGTGCAGATATCGGCTGGAAAAGCATTAACCACTACGGCGAAGAACTTTGCGGTGACCATGTGGAAATCGTAGAACAAAACGAAAATTCAACGGTTATCGTGCTGGCAGACGGTCTTGGCAGCGGTGTAAAAGCAAGTATTTTGTCAACGCTGACCTCGAAAATCATTTCCACAATGATGGCAGAAGGACTTCCGATTGAAGACTGTGTATCTACCATTGCGGCGACACTTCCCGTTTGCTCTGTGCGCGGCGTTGCATACTCTACTTTTACGATTATGCATATTATCAATAACGAAACCGCGGAAATCATTCAGTATGACAATCCGCAGGTAATCCTTCTCCGTAATAACAAAAACTACGACTATCCGAAAACGGAAATGTATATTGACGGGAAAAAAATCTATAAGTCTTTAATCCGGCTCGAAGAAGGCGATATTTTTATTGCCATGAGCGACGGATGTCCACACGCCGGAATCGGTATCGCGTATAATTTCGGTTGGAAACGCGAAGACATCATTGACTTTATGGAAACGATGTCGGTTAGTGGTCTTACCGCAAAAAATCTTTCCACCATTTTAGTGGATGAAGTGGATAAACTCTACGGCCAGAAGCCCGGAGACGACGCAACTGCCTGCATTGTAAAAATCAGAAAAAGAGAGCCGATGAATCTTCTTTTCGGTCCTCCTTCGAATCGCGATGACTGCGACAGAATGATGTCTTTATTCTTCTCCAAAGAAGGAAAACATATCATTTGCGGCGGAACGACATCTTCGATTGCGGCAAAGTACTTAAGAAAACCGCTTCAGGCAACATTAAATTTTGAAAATTCCGATGTCCCCCCGATTGCAAAACTCGAGGGTGTGGATTTGGTAACAGAAGGCGTTATCACCGTAAACAGAGTTTTAGAATATGCAAAAGATTACTTAGGCGAAAACCTAATGTATGAACACTGGAATTATAAAAGAGACGGCGCATCGCTCATCTGTCAACTTCTCTTTGAAGAAGCAACAGACATCAATTTTTATGTTGGTCGCGCAATTAATCCTGCGCATCAGAACCCGGATTTGCCGATTAATTTCAGTATTAAAATGAATTTGGTTGAGGAAGTTTCAAAGTGCCTCAAAATGATGGGAAAACGAATTAAAGTAAGTTATTTTTAAGGGGTGTTGATTGTGAGAAAATTTGATACGAAAGTGCAGCATTTAAAATATAAGGTCCTGCGAGAAGTCGCGCGCGAGGCCTGGAATGATACACTTCTTGAAAACCTTTTGGAAATCCCGAGAACAATCGTTCCGGGAAAAACCTCCACCATGCGTTGCTGCGTTTATAAAGAAAGAGCCATTCTTTCAGAGCGCGTGAAAATTGCGATGGGCGGTGACAAAGAAAATCCCAATGTGATTGAAGTCATTGATATCGCATGCGACGAATGCCCGGCAGCAGGCTTTGAAGTAACCGATTCCTGCAGAGGGTGCTTAGCTCACAGATGTGAAGACGTTTGTAAAAAAGGCGCAATTTCTTTTGACCACAATCATGTGGCACATATTGATAAATCAAAATGCGTAGAGTGTGGTCAGTGCGCAAAGGTTTGTCCTTATTTTGCAATTGTAAACCGCAAACGTCCTTGTCAGAATGCCTGCAAAATTAAAGCAATTTCCATTAATGAAGAGAACGCGGCATCCATTGACAACAGTAAGTGCACGGCTTGTGGCGCTTGCGTATACCAATGCCCATTCGGCGCAATTATGGATAAATCGTACATATTAAACGTCATTGATATGATAAAAAAGAGCGATGAAAACCAAACATATAAAGTGTATGCCATGGTGGCGCCTTCCATTTCAAGTCAGTTTACCTATGCAAAACTCGGGCAGGTAATCAAAGGCTTAAAAGAACTTGGATTCTTTACCGTAATTGAAGCAGCACTGGGCGCGGATATGGTAGCGCAGGCAGAATCAAAAGAACTCGCAGAAAAAGGCTTTTTAACCAGTTCCTGCTGCCCCGCGTTTGTAGCTTATGTGAAATCGGCATTCCCTGATTTGGTGCAATATATTTCCCACAACCTTTCACCGATGGCAACACTTGCAAAATATATTAAAAATACCGGCCCGGGTTCAAAGGTTGTATTCATTGGTCCTTGTACCGCAAAAAAAGCGGAGGCACAACTCGACGAAGTAAAACCTTATGTGGATGCAGTGCTCACGTTTGAAGAACTTCAGGCACTTTACGACAGTAAAGGCATTGACATTACAACGCTTGAGGAAGACGTGTTAGATAACGCATCTTATTTTGGAAGAATCTTTGCACGTTCAGGCGGTCTTTCTGATGCAGTTGCACAAGGGTTAAAAGAACAAAATATTGATTTTGACTTAAAGGCAATTCCGTGCGACGGAATTGAAGCGTGCAAAATGGCACTTCTTAAGAAGAGCAAAAATGTTTTGGATGCAAACTTTATTGAAGGCATGGCTTGTATCGGCGGATGTATCGGCGGTGCAGGATGCTTGACACACGGCGAAAAGAACAAAGCCGAAGTGGATAAATACGGAAAAGAAGCATTTGAAAAAACCATTTCTGACGCTGTTTCTGTGTTAAAATAAAACTTTTAAAAAAGAAAAGGGTGAACAGTTTTACTGTTCACCCTTATTATTTTGTTTTTCTTACGGTTGTTTTCCGATGTAGGCAAGGATTCCGCCGTCAACATAAAGAATATGACCGTTTACAGCGTTTGATGCATCCGATGCCAAAAATACTGCAGGACCAACGAGTTCTTCCGGGTTAAGCCATCTGCCTGCAGGTGTTTTTGCGCAGATGAAGGTATCAAACGGATGGCGGGAACCGTCAGGCTGTACTTCGCGGAGAGGCGCGGTCTGCGGTGTTGCGATGTAGCCGGGTCCGATGCCGTTACACTGAATGTTATACTGACCATATTCAGAGCAGATGTTTCTGGTTAACATCTTAAGACCGCCTTTTGCAGCAGCGTAAGCGGAAACGGTTTCTCTGCCGAGTTCACTCATCATAGAGCAGATGTTAATGATTTTGCCGTGACCTTTTTTAATCATTGCCGGAATAACTGCTTTGGAAACAATAAAAGGTGCGTTTAAATCAACATCAATTACCTTGCGGAAATCTTCTGCACTCATCTCTGTCATCGGGATTCTTTTGATAATGCCGGCATTGTTAACTAAAATATCAATCGTGCCAACTTCTGCTTCAATTTTCTTCACCATTTCGTTTACCGCATTTTCATCGGTAACGTCACACACATAGCCGTGTGCTTTGATTCCGTCGGCTTCATAAGCCGCAAGACCTTTTTTCACTAAGTCTTCGTTGATGTCGTTAAAAACAACGGTTGCGCCGGCCTGGGCAAAACCTTTTGCCATTGCATAACCGATGCCGTAAGATGCGCCGGTAACGAGTGCAATTTTTCCTGTTAAATCAAACATATTCGTTTCTCCTTATCTTAAGTCTTTTGTTTCAATGAAGTCCATATCAGTAAATTCCTGATTTTCGCCGCACATAGCCCAGATGAAAGAGTATGCCTTTGTGCCAACGCCGGAGTGGATAGACCAGCTCGGAGAAATAACCGCTTCTTCATTGTGCATAATGATGTGACGTGTTTCGTTGGGTTCTCCCATCATATGGAATACTGCATCGTTTTCATCCATATCAAGGTAGAGGTAAACTTCCATTCTTCTGTCGTGTGTGTGGCTGGGCATTGTGTTCCAGTTAGAACCCGGTTCAAGTTCAGTAAGACCCATTGCGAGCTGACAGCTCTTCATAACTTCCGGATGGATATACTGATTAATTACGCGCTTGTTACAATCTTCCACAGAACCGCAGGGCACTTTCTTTGCCTTTGTGATATCGATTTTCACAGTCGGGTAAGTCTGATGTGCCGGGCAGGAAGAAACATAGAACTTCGGCGGATTTTCGATATCCACGCATTTGAATGTGATTTCTTTGTTGCCCATACCGATGTAAATACCATCTCTGGGGTTCATGTTGTACTCTACGCCGTCAACTACGATCACGCCGGGGCCACCGATGTTGATACAACCCATTTCGCGACGCTCTAAAAAGTAGTCACTCGCAAGTTCTTTTCCGCCAACTAAGGAAAGTTCCTGATAAACAGGCATGAGTCCTGCTGTGATGATACGGTCAATGTGACTGTACACCATGCGGATGTTGTCTTTGGTAAAGAGCTTTGAAATGTGGAACTCCTCACGGAGTCTGTCTGTGGTATAGTGTTTTACGTCTTTCGGGTTTGATGCGTTTCTGATTTCCATTTTAGATAAATCCTCCTTTATGTATCGTCCGTACACCTCAACCTGTGTGAGCGCCGCCCAGGAAAACGGGAAAGACGCCTGCTTAAAGTTTGTTAAATGTACGGTTTTTGTTAACTTTTCTTCGGGTAAGGTAAGCACCTGACCATCTTTTGTTTTGATAAAATCTGCAGTTTCTCTTGTGCCGTCGGAAAACTCGACGTCTACTGCGCGCCAATAGGTATCATGCGGAAAATCTGCACGAAGATAAAAAATAAGTTTTTCAACTGCAACTTCTGTACCGAAGTCAATAAAGTATTCTAAATCTTCTCTTGCGCCGCCTGCCCAGGAGTGGTAAGGGTAGTCGCCGTGTCCTTCGTTTTCTAAAATACCGTCGATGGCATTTCGTTCAAAGAAACACACATCTTCGCGTGTAACGAGGTTCGCATACGCGTGGGGAAAATAGCGCTTTTGGCCTCTGATATCGTGAGCATTTTGGGAAATGTTTCTTGTGCCATACGCCTCTTCGTCTTCCACCTCACGCACGATTAAATGGTGACTGTCTCCTGAAAACGCTTCGGGTGCATAGCCCCTTTTTAAGTTGCCCGTGGGAACGGGATAGGTAAACGATGCCGTGGGCGCATAAACGATGCTTTCTAAAACTGCGTCGTCAAGTTTCATTGCCACGAAATCCATATCGGGCTTTTTGATGCGGATTGTGTCGCCTTCTTTATATTCGCCCTGATAGACAACATCAATTTCTTTGCCTTTTTCGTTTAATAAGATGTTTCCGTCTTTGTCTAAAATCGTAAGTTCTAGCATATTTCCCCTCCCCTACCAGATGTTAAATTCAGAACCGGTAAGTTTTAAAAGTGCTTCGCAAAGGAAAAAGTCTGCATACACCAAATGCAGTTCATTTCCGGTAAAGTATGCTTCCATACAGTTCTGCACGATGGATTCGTCAGAATCGTCAAAGATACAGTCTTCTTCCATCGCCTTTAAGATTTTGATTGCGCCATCTAAATATTTTTCATCTTTCGTTACTTTATAAATCTCAATCATACCACACGCTGCACATGCGCCGGCGGAGTTATCATAATATACCGGTGTTTCGGGCGCTCTAAAGTCTGTGAGCGTTTTGTAATTTGTTTTTTCTACTTCGGAAAGGAAGTAATCCGCCGCTTTCACTGCGCCTTCTAAATATTTTTTCTCGCCGGTGTGAAGGTAACTTAAGAAAAGACCATACACAGCCCAAGCCTGACCGCGGCTCCAGCTAGAACCTTCGGCATACCCTTGACCGCCGAGCGTTCCTTTTATATCCGTAGAATTTTCATAGTGGTCTACAATATGCACGGCGCTTCCGTCTTCGCGCACATGATATTTTAAAGCCATATCGGCGTGCATCTGCGCGATGTAGGAAAAGCGGTCATCGGAAAGTTCTCTGGATGCCCAATATAAAAGGGGCAGATTCATTAAGCAGTCAATAATCGAATAACTCTTTTCGTGGTTCCAAGCACGAATAAAGCCGCCGCGTATATTTACGCGAGAAGCAAGACTTGCCGCCGCCAAAAGCGCACGCTCTTTTGATTCTTTATCGCCCGTTAAATCGTAAGACGCTTTTGCCGTTAAACCCCACATAAAGCCTGCGTCGTGATCGTGACGCACGAAGTTATGATGAAGCACTTCGTCTAAAAGTTTTTCCTGCGAGCGCGCAGTTTTTAAAAATTCTTCGTTTTTGGTTCTGTCATATAAAAGCCAGAGCATGCCGGCATAAAAACCGTTTGTCCACCAGCCCGGGTCTTTTAAAAATACGTTTTCGTATTTTCCGTCAATAATCTTATACGGGATTCTGTCTCTTTGGGTAATCGCTGTTTTTTCCACCTTATCGGTAAGTTTTTTCAGCGTCTCTTCAGCCCATGCTTGGTCTGCCGCACAAAGATTCATAGTATCACCTTCCTTATTATACTTCTATCATACCTTAATTTTTATGGTTTTTCTTTAAATATCTTGCTATTTTTGTGGTAGTATATTGCTTTTTTATACATTTTATGGTAGAATTGTTTCTAGGCATAAAAAGGAGGCAATTTTATGGAAACACTCGTCACTTCCTGCGGCTACAGAATCGACTCGGTAAACGAAGAAGGAGCTATGCCGCATACGCACACATATTCAAGTGAAATCATCCAGACGTTTGACGATAACGGAAGCATCTTAATTAACGGAACACTTTATAAAATGCAGAAAAACGGGCTTTATTTTATTCACGGCTTAGCGACGCACTTTGTAATGCCGGATGATATCAACCGCTATAGCCACACGATTTTGCGGTTTCATACACCGCATTTGGAAAACCTCACACGAAGTTGTTCTGCGTATGATGCATACCGAAAAGTGTTTACGGAAACAGGCGGCACATTTTGCTCTCTTTCGCCGGAAGACGTTTTAAAGGTGGATGGCATCTTTTTAAAAATCAAACGTATAAGAGAAGAAAACGGACCACTTTGCGAGGCGCGTCTCTTCGGGCTATTGACAGAACTTTTGGAAATCGGACTTGTCCATCAAACACTGGACGTTACAGACGACACAAAATTTGCCGATATTTTATCCTATATCAGTGCAAATGCTTTAAACAAAATTTCTATCGACGACATCTGCGAATACGCACACGTCAGCAAATATCACCTCTGCCGCGTATTTAAAGAAAAGGTAGGTGTTACCATCGGAAACTTTGTAAGAAGCAGGCGGCTCTCTGTAGCAAAACAGCTCCTCGCCGACACCGACTACTCCATCACGGAAATTGCACACAAATGCGCATTTACCGACAATAGTTTCTTTACGAAAACCTTTACGAGTGAATTTGGCATTACGCCGACGGCTTTCAGGGCAAAATACAGGTAAAACACAAAACAAAAAGGATGCAATATTGCATCCTTTTTCTTATTTTGCATAACCTTTATCCATTTCAATGTTTTTTGCAACGTCCTGCGGTGTTCCGTAGTAATTTTCAAAAATTGCTTCCGCAAAATCGTTTCGCGCATTTCCCCAACCGGAATTGGAAAGAAAAATAATATCAAAATCATCCTCGGGAAGTTGCACGTGGAGTGTTCTGAAACCGTCCCATCCGCCGTTATGGTGAATGCGGTGTTTCCCATGCCAGCAATATACGGTACATCCCATTCCCATATCGTTTAAAGGGGAAGGTGTTAAAACTTCTTCCCAAGTTTCTTCTTTTAATAACAGTCGGTGCTTGATGGCCTTATTTAGGCAGTAAACATCGTCTACTGTCGCCAAAACATCTGCGCCACCCAAACTCCAGTCTGTTACTCTGTCAATAGGGAAAATTTTGTCTTCCTTCATTTCATATCCGGTTACGCGGTGTGAAACTTCTAATCCTTTTTCATCCACACGGGCTTTCTTCATTCCAAGGGGTAAAAACACTTCTTTTTCCATATAATCGCTATATGTCATGCCGGAAACATTTTCTATGATAAGCGCCAACAGAATATAGTTGATGTTGGCGTATCTCGCCTCTGTACCCGGTGTGAAAAGGTTCGGGATTTTTGAAAGTTCCGCGAGTTGTCCTCTTATATTTTCGGTTGCGCCGCTCATCCCCTTTTGGCGAAAATCCGTATCTTGTTCAAAATCAGGGACGCCTGCGGTGTGGTGAAGAAGTTGTCTTACCGTCACGCGCTCGTCAACCCCTTTTGCCTCGGGGATATAGTTTTTCGGATGCGCGTCTAAATCGACAAGACCTTTGTCTTTTAATTTTAAAAGGCCAATCGCACAAAAGGGTTTTGAAAGCGAATAAAGCGTAAACATAGATTCTTTACAAAACGGCTCTTTCGTTTCTAAATTTGAAACTCCTAAAGACGTTTCATAAATCACTTCGTCTTTCGCGGTAATCCGCAAAATGCCCATTATTTTATGCTCTCTGCAATATGCTTTTAAAAACGAATCGAGTTTTTCTTTGTTAAGCATACTTGTTCCCTTTCTTAGACACCGCTATACGCTGAAAATCCTCCGTCTACGGGAATTACAACACCCGTTACAAAACCTGCAGCGTCTTTTGAAAGGAGAAACATCATCGCACCGATGAGTTCTTCTGCTTTTCCGAATCTGCCCATAGGGGTACTGTTTAAGATTTTATCGGTTCTCGGTGTGGGAGTTCCGTCTTCATTATAAAGCAGTTTTTCATTC